>JAWKUA010000038.1 GCA_041398785.1 Planctomycetaceae bacterium
GGCTGCGGGACATCGTCAGCCATCAGCATTCATGAGCCGTCGTTGACACAATCGTAGCCCGCGCACTTCATGTCGCGCAGAACCGCTTTTCATTGGGCGATGAGGGACTCGAACCCCCGACTTCTTCCTTGTAAGGGAAGCCGTCGAAAAGCCTGCTGTGTCGTAATATCCTTGCTGCGAAAGAACTTACGGCGAACGCAGTTTCCTACAGAATCCCGTTTTTTACCCCGTTTTTCATCGATTTAGGGTGGAAAAAGGGTGGAGATTTCCACTGGAGTTCTGAACGACAGTGTCGCAGCACATAGATGATACCGGCACTTTCCAACGCCAGCGGCATCGTTCACGCGCCGAGTCATGCCCTCGTGAAGGCGGGGCGCGGAAATGGGGCCGGCGTGTTTCAACGCCGGAGGCATCGTGGGGAATTCCTGTGGAGAATCGGCGTACCTGCTTCAATGGGGCCGGCGTCACGGCCGGCGCGCACTTTGGGAAGCAATGGCAATCTGGGAAGGCTTGCGCTTGAGGCGGATTGAAGGTACATAGGACACCATGAACGTTCCCCCGAATTCATGGAGGTTGTCCTGTGTCCGATTCCCAGCGATTTGACCTGTCGGAAATTGTTTGTCACTTTGAAGCACTCGAAGATCCCCGGTCCACAATCAACAGACATCACCCGCTGATCAGTGTCGTGACGATATCGCTGATCGCGGTGCTCGCCGGAGCAGACGGGCCCACAGCCATTTGCAGGTGGGCTGTCACTCAGCAGGAACAGCTCAAACGCTGCCTGTCGCTGCCTCACGGGATCCCGTCCAAAGATGTTTTCCGGCGCGTTCTGATGGCGCTGCGGCCGGACGCCTTTCAGGCCTGCTTTGTGAGCTGGCTGAACACACTTCGCGTGCCGGCGGGAGCCAATACGGTTGCTGCGGAACCCAATGGAAGACGACACATCGCGGTGGATGGCAAGTGCCTGCGGGGAAGCCACAACCGGTCCAACGGCCTGGGACCGCTGCACCTGGTGAGTGCCTGGCTGACGCAGGCCGGCCTGACTCTGGCACAGGTTGCCACCGAGGAAAAATCCAATGAAATCACGGCAATTCCCGAACTGTTGAAGCTGATTGACGTGAGCGGATCGATCATCACCATCGACGCCATGGGCACGCAGACAGCGATCGCCAGACAGATTGTGGACAACGGCGGAGACTATGTTCTGGCGCTGAAAGGCAATCAGAGCGGGCTTCAGGAATATCGATCGCGGGTTCGGTGGGGGTCAGTTTGGCGGCTTAGCGGGGACCGGCGGGTGGGTTGCGGTGTGAGGTTCGTGTGGAACGGCGATCCGGCGGATGGTGCCGGAGGTACGGGACAGGCTTCCCGAGTCGGTGGCAGCGGTCGATGGCGGCGTGATAGAGATCCTGCCCGGTCAGCAACGCCCACAGGTCCAGCTGATTGCCGTGGCGTCCACACGCGAAGCAGTGCCAGGCCTGCCTGTCAGGATGGGCGCCGAATGTTCGTCGCGACGTGGTGGCACAGTTCGGCAGCGGACAGGGGCCACGCAGTTGCGGTCCTCTGATGCGGGACGGCTCCCAGTCCAGCAGGGTCAGAACGTCTTTCATCGGGATCAGTGAACGGACCTGTGCGAAGTCGATCAGCTTTCCCGGTGTGTGGTGCATGGTTCAGTCGGTGGCAGGTGCCGGCTGCGGCGTCTGACGCGATCGCCGGGCCCGGTAGCTGCGGCCGGCGATCCTGAGCACGATGGCTCCGTCGACGAGGCGGTCGAGAAACGCCATCGCCAGCGGCGGGTCGCCGAGGTAATCGGCCCAGGCGTCGAAGTCGATGTTGGTGGCCAGTGCTGTGGAGTGTCTGCCGTTGCGGGCGTCAATGACCTTAAACAGCAGGTTGGCGGCCTGCGGAGATTCCGCGCGTTCGATGTGGTCGAAGCCGAATTCGTCGACGATCAGCAGGTCGAATCGCGACCAGTATCGCAGACGTTTGGCCAGCGTCTGGTCGGCCAGACACGCCGTCAGATCGGTCAGCAGGTCGGCGCTGGTCGTGTACCGCACGCGCAGCCCCTGCGCACAGAAACGGCGGCCCATCGCCTGCAGCAGACAGCTTTTTCCCACGCCGCTTTGACCCACCATGACCAGGTTTTCGTGTCGACGGATGAATTCGCCGCTGGCCAGTTCTTCGATCTGGACCCGGTCGATGGCTTTGGCGTTGAACTTCCAGTCGAAGTCTTCGAGTGTCTTCGTTTCCTGGAAGCGGGCCTCACGGATGCGACGTTCGATGCTCCGTTCACGGCGTGCTCCGGCCTGCTGGCCGATCAGCAGACTCAGGAATTCGAGGTGTGAGAGAGCTTCGTGCTCGGCGCGGTGCAGCGTGTGGTCAAGCTGTTCGGGCGAGACGGGAATGCGCAGTGTTTCGAAGTCGGCCAGCAGCTGATCACGGCAGCCGGGGGCCGAACGGTTCGGCTGGCTCGTCGTGCGCTGCGTCATCTGCTTTGCCGCCGTCGAGTTCGCCTTCGTCGTGGGGCTCATGCTGTCCCGGCTCCTGTTCGTGGCTGCCTGCTTCTTCGTGGCATTGCGTTTGGCCATCGGCGTCTGATTCCTCGAACAGGAGTTGCTGGTAAGCGGACATCGGTCGCACGGGCACAGAATGCTCAGACAACGACTCATCGAGATGTCGCCGACTGTCTTCGGCCAGTTGGTCGAGCGGGCTTTTCGGTTTCGCCTTCGCGGCCGGAATGCGTTCGATGGCGTCGCGGGAATACGCGCCGAACGTGACGGCTCGCTGCATGGCGGCGAGCAGATCGTCGCGGTGCCATGAGCCGAGCAGTGCCAGAATGGTTTGCGCCTGGTGCCAGCCGTGACGTTGCGTTTTGAGCAGACCTTCGAGGAACCTGACGGCGATGTCGCCCAGTCCGCCGAACTGTTCGCGGAGCAGTTCGCGGCGACGCTGCTGGTCGCGCGGCGGAATGTGGTTCTTCGGCTGACTGTGCTGGTCAGAGGCGGTCGGCGGGAACCGCGGATGCCGGGCGATCTCGTTGATGCGCGGGCCGTAAATGATGACTTCGTGTGGCGACACCCTGACGGGCACCGACTGACCGGGATGGGCCTGCTGCCACGGCACCGAGTAACGGTTGCGATCGTACGACACGAAGCCTTCGCAGTCGACCACGCGATACACAACTTCGGCCACATCATACGGCTGGTCGGGCAGCGGGATCAGACGCGGCTGTTCTTCGGCGTGACGGTCGACAGGCCGCTGCTTCGTCCGGCGATGAACCCGTTTGTCAGCCACTTCGGCCAGCCACCACGCGGTGACTTCGTTGAGATGTTCGAACGAACGGAAGGTACGGCCGTTGAGCAGACTCTTTTCGACGTAGTCAAACGGTCGTTCCACTTTGCCTTTCGTCTGCGGTCGTCGGGGCTGGCAGGCAATCGGCTGGAATCCGTAATGCGTGGCGAAGGACAGGAACTTCGGGTTGTAGACGGGAACTCCGTCTTCGTGCCGCAGCACCACGACTTTCATGTTGTCGTACAGACACGTGGCGGCGGCTCCGCCCGGATATTCGAAGGCCCGGATGTGTTCGCGGAGGGTGGTCTCAAGGTTCTGTGATGCCACGAAGTGCAGATACTGCCGCCGCGAATACCCGAGCACGTAACTGAACAGATTCACGCGGCGACGGCCTTCGTGTGAGAACTCGATGGTGTAGCTCGCATAGTCCATCTGAGCCTGCACGCCGGGGTCCGTTTCGAAACGCTGCACCAGCTTCGTCGACGGACGCGGCCGCAGTTCGTTCACGCGTTCCCGCAGAATCGTGTAACCGCCCGTGTAGCCCGCCGATCGCAGTTCCTCAGGCACACGGGTGGCCGTGATGTCGGGGTAACGCGCCAGCCCGTCTTCACGAACCAGCGCCTGCACAATCCACGCTTCCTCAAGTTCCCGCGGCTGACGTCCCACGCGGTTGAGCAGATACAAGGCGGCTTTCGCAGAATGTTCATCGGCCGCGATCCAGCGGACGGTGAGCGTTGAGAAGCCTTTCAGACTGCGGGCCGCGTCCAGGCGTTTGAATCCATCAATGAGCACAAGGGTCTCTCCCTGTCGACAGACCACCACCGGTGACATCTGCCCGTACCGCCGCAGCGATCCGATCATCGCCTGCGTGGCTTCCGGGACACTCAGCCGATAACGGCGGTAGCGCTCATCCAGCTGCTCCAGACCGACCGCGCGCAGGTCGTCTTCTTCCCACACCGCTGCCATCGCTGCCTCCGTTGATGCGGTTCCGATCGAAATGACAGAAGTCGGCGGAAGCGCGGAACGATCCCGCCACTCCCGCCGAACTTCCGTCTGTGGAACCCGTTTTGTCCGACCGGCGAAGAAAATAGACAGCCGGCGACGCAACACCAATATGCGGCCGTTAACGATGCGGTCCGAAGAGACCGTCCGACGGCCATGGGACACCCTCCCGCAAGGCACTGCGGGAAGACCGGAACCAGTGGGCTTCACGCCGCCGCACGCGACGTAAAGCCTGACAGCACAGGGCCGAACAGAATTTCTGAAGCGGAGAACGATCCGATGCAGGAAACACGTCGTAACAGCCGGGCCGCGAACACGCGATTTTTTCGGATTCCACGTTCCTGTGATGGCCCTCGCTCGCGTCGTCGGCAGCCGGGGGTGTCTCCTGAGCGTGCTGCTGCCGCTCGCGCACACGCTGCCGATACCGCCGGGACTGCTCGCGGCGAACCTGCTTTCCGCTGTCCGTCGATCGATAGGTTCGAGCGGCCCGCCACCGGGACCAGCGACACGCTGCCTGTCGGCACGTGTCACTGCAATACCGGCTCAGCGTGTGGACCGGGCGAAACATCGTTTCGCAGCCCTTCAGCAAACACCGACGTCGGCGACCACTGCAAACGCGGAAACCTTGAATCGTCCGCAAGCGCGAATCATGATGCTGCGGGCCCACGGGAGTGACAGCTCCCCGACGGTCAAGCCTCGGAGCGAACCGCTTAACTTCGCTCCGAGGCGTCTTTCAAAACGTCGCGCACACTCCCACGCCGACAAGCCCGCCAGTCTACCCGGCACGCGAGTCACTCGCTTCGAAAAAAACAACGACCGGTGCCCCGCCAGCCCGCGACCAACTATCCGCAACCCGGCTCCCCCGGTCCCCTCAACCTGGCCCCCCATTTCCCCGCCACTCACAAGCAGAATTGCAGTGCAGCGTTGTGCCGATCGCAGTTTTACAGCGCCGCACTGGTCGCACAAATCGCCGTATGGGTTTTTCATGGGCGCCCTTTTGTCCCATACGTCTGCCTGCGAGTGTGACGATTGACGGTCGCGGTCGGTCATTGTCGTGCGGATGGGCAGCGCGAGGTGAGTCCGCTTTCACTGAGTTCCGCCTCGGTTTCGCTCAGTTCGGGAGCGTTTCTTGCAACCTCCGGTGGTGAGCGCGGACTGACGCAACGGCTGCCCGCATCTCTTAGGAAGGAATCACGCAATTCCGCGTCCAGCACCGAAGATGGCGGCGTTTCAGTTTCGGCGAGACTGAGCGACGAATTTCGGAGACGAGTCAATCGTGCATACACTCGACCCTGCGCTCGATTCTGGTCGCGGAATACGCTTGAACGCTACGCCGCTCGGCGAGTCACCTCAAAGATCGGCTCAACGCGCGGCGTTCTTCCCGAGCCAGCTCCCAGTCGCTGTCGACCATCTCTTCCACAAGTTCGCGGAAGGTCGTGCGAGGTTCCCAGCCCAGCTCTTCGCGAGCCTTCGTCGCATCACCCAGCAGCAAATCCACTTCGCTCGGTCGCAGAAACCGAGGATCGATTTCCACGAATTCGTCAGCATCAGACCAACTCGTCAAACACAACGTCGGGGAACTCGCGGACCGAATGAGTCTCGCCGGTACCGATGACGTAGTCGCGAGCTCGTCCTGCTGCAGCATCAGCCACATCGCTTCGACATAGTCGCGAGCGATGCCCAGTCGCCGGCTCGCATCCAGATTGCCCAGCAGCAACTTGTCGCCAAACCCCTCACGAATACGCGTGACCGCCCGAGTAATCTTGCGAGTCACAAACGTTTCGCCACGCCGCAGAGGTCATGGTTGAACAGGATCCCGCTGCACGCAAAGAGGCCGTAACTTTCGCGGTAGTTCTGCACCAGATATTGACTGAACACCTTCGCGCAACCGTAGGGACTGCGAGATGAAATGGCGTGGTCTCGCGGCAGAGGCACCTCATGCACCTTGCCGAACATTTCGCTGGTGGACGCCTGATAAAACCGAACCGGCTTCTCCCCGACTCAGCTTCACCGCCGATTCCAGCAGCCGCCGCATAGTTCCCAGAGCATCGACATCGACGGTGTACACCGGATTGTCGAAAGGAACATGAACATGACTTTTGAAACCACCAGATTGTAGATCTCATCGGGCCGACTCCGCCGCACGACCTCGTCAGACAGTTGGCGTCAGTCAGATCCTCCGTAGTGAACCGTCACCCGCCCCAACTGCGCCAGCCGATCAATCCGGGAATCCCCTGAACCGCTTAGTCTGCACTAATCCCGTGAACTTCGTACCCACGCTCCGAAGCAGCAACTCACACAAATACAGCCATCCTGCCCGTGATCCCAGTTACAAGGAAACTCTGCGACCTACTGAAACTGACATGTCGATTCCTTTCGACGGCGGTTGCCGGAATGGCACTCCTTTTTTGTTGTGGATCACAAACGTTATCCCTCGCCCGCGCCGCGGGTAAGGGAGACTTTTCAGCGTCCAGCAGAAAATTCGGGTGAGGGCGTCGTCGCAACTCCTACACGAGAAACGGGTTGCGCGGTCCGTCCGCCATGCGAGAAATCGGCGACAGCTTCACTGGTTATTTCCCGGCGGAGTTACTGTCTCACCCTCAGCTTGCAAGAGCCTACTAAATCGTTGCGTTGGCCGACAGACCAGCATGTCCGGAGCTGTTCACATCTTCTTTCGTTGCGTTTCGGAAGGTCAGGACAGCGTAGAACTTCTCGTGTGGGGCAAACGTCCGTTCGCCTGCAGCGCCACCGGGGCCATCCATGATGTCCCCGCACGTCACCCCATCAACACCCGGCGCCTTGTTCTTCGCCAGAACAATCCACCATGCGGCCAGCAGGACGTCGGATCGGCAGATCCGGTCGTACAACGCGTAAAATCGAAATTTCGGTTCCTGTTTGGCCTTCTGATATAGCTTCCACCGCAGCTCGGCAACTTTCACCGGCAGGCGGACCGTGCTCTTGCGGGACCACCACGCAGGATCGTCCGGCGTCGTGTTCACGGGAACATTGTCTTCCTCTTCCAGATCTTCCGTAGTGGGATCGAAATCCAAGCGGGTTCTCCTGAGCGTGAGTGGACTTGCATGTTTCTGCCGCGGGGACTTCGCTCCATCGGGGTTAGCCGACTTCCTGACTACTATTCCCCGCTCCGACTCCCGCACCGGCCAGCGACACGGTTATTGATTCCCGCGTCACCGTGGAACATCCGGGCATGCTCGGCCCGGATGCTGCCGTGCGGGTCTCCCAGTTTCCTTGACTGTTCTGTTGACGCCCGCTGTCTCCAGTCACCCCGGGGAGCCTGATCGCTGCGTGTGCTCGCTGCTTCACGATCAGTGGTGGCTTCGGCATCTCCGAAAGCGTGGCCACTCCCATGTGTGTAACGAGGCTGAATCGAGTTCACTTGCGTTACGGCTGACGTCTTCGACTTCCGGGGCTTCAGCTCAACGATTGCTCGTCTGAACTGCCCGGTTGTCTACACGGCGAACGAGCGCTTACCATGGTCAATACCTTTCAATTGACAAGAACAGCCAGGCTTACCTGGCTGCTCAAATTACAAGAGAGGAGCGATGGCGGACGTCGCGAACAGTGAAAGACTTTGTGCCGTTGTGCCATTGTGGGAGCGCGCTGGTGATCGGGATGAGTGGCAGGACTGCTGCGGCAGACTCACGCCGAAACGCCCACGTGACACCACTCGCTGACATTCTGTCGTTTTGCGCTATCGTGGTGCGATTTGGCCAGCACAGCCCGGCTGTGATCCAGGCCAACCGGACGGCTACTGAATCATTCACCCTGCGACGCAGTGACGCAGTGCTCAAAGGAAGCCCACACTGGCGAACCGAGTCAGCTCAAGTGCCATTATGGCGCCATCGCAATCACAGTGGAAACCGCCAAAATGGCTGCAGCGAGTTCCGGATGATCGTCGACGTATTTTTGCAACAACAACTGCTTCAATGACTTGCGACGCAACGATCGCATTGGCATGGAAGTTGTAGTGATACTGTCGCGACAGGCCATGTTGGCGCCAATTTCCAACGACGCGTGCCTGCCACACTTTCCGTAACCACTTTCCAAAGGAGAACTGCCATGCGATGTGAAGCAGCCGTGTTGCCTGCCGGGGATCCGTTTGCTGCCCTGCGGCGAGATTTCGAACGATGTGTCGGCCTTCCGACCGGCGAACGTTTCGGGGCGATGAGCATCACCGAATCCGAATCAATGGTCCGCGTCGAAATCGACGTCCCCGGTGTTTCACTGCAGAACCTCGATCTGACGGTCCACGAAGGAAAGCTCAGCGTTGCGGGCCGCCGAAACGCGACAGCACCGGAGGGTGCCAAAGTCCGTTACAGCGACCGCGGAACAAATGAGTTCCAACGGGTGCTGGCACTGGACGAATCCCTGGATCCTGACTCCGTGGAAGCGGCGATTGAGAACGGCGTGCTGTCCATTGAACTGAAACGCCGGGCAAAAGCGCAGCCGCAGCGGATCGAAATCCGAACCGTTGAAGCAAACCGTCCTGATTCCGAAGCCACGAACTGATGCTGCTTGAAAGCAGGGTTCGCCCAGGGGACAATTTCATTTGCGACACAAACACTGAAGGAGATTTCTCGATGAAAACCGGTTCCACAATCCCACGCTTCTCACTTTTCGATGAACTCGACCGCGGCCTGAACCGCTTCGTGAATGAAGTGCTGGTTCCGGAAGGTTCCAATCGCCGACAACCTGCCATCAGCGTCTATGAATACGCTGACAGGTTCCTGGTGGAATGCGATGTTCCCGGCGTCCGTCTGGAAGACATTGACGTCCAGCTGAAAGACGGCGTCCTGGAAATCAGCGGCGAACGCAAGAGCCGCGAAGAAAGCAGCGGCGTCAAGACCACGATGAACGAACGGCGGTTCTCCGCATTCGGTCGAAAGCTGCAGTTGGGCAAGGATGTTGACGTCAATGGAGTCGATGCAGAACTGGAAAACGGCGTCCTGCGAGTCACCATTCCGAAAGCCGAATCCGTGATGCCGCGTCAGATTCAGATCCGCAAGGTCGAGAATCCGACCGCGTAGCCGCAGTCGGACTGCCGACCTGCGGATACGAACCTTGTTCAACTCACAGCCCGGCCGCTCACATTGCGGCCGGGCTTTTTGCTGCGCGCCGAATTCCTGCTGCGCCGCGGTTCACCCGGCCGAGTGCGCAGGGATGCATGACTCGCAACGGAACGCCTTGCCAGCGTGCGACAGGGTCGTGCGACGGGAAAGGCCGGCGCCATCGATCTGCGTATGGGTGTCACGCGAAGGAATTTCCAGAATGACACGAAAGCCAATGTAGTTCGTGCGCTCCGAACGGCGAAAGCCGTGACGCACGGCAGACCGCACGAGCTGTGAACTCAAGCAATACCAACTGCCTCCGCGAGCCACACGAACGTCTCCCGGTCCCGTTGTCACCGGATCCACGATGGCAGCTGACGGATACTCGGCCATCGAGTCGCGGCACCATTCAAAGACATTGCCGTGCATGTCGTACAGGCTCCACGCGTTTGGCAGTTTCTCTCCGACCGGATGTGGACGCTGAAGAGCATTGTCGTGAAACCAGGAGTAATCGCGCAGCACCACCGGATCGTTTCCGCAACTGTAGGCGGTCGAAGTGCCCGCTCGACAGGCGTATTCCCATTCCGCTTCAGTCGGCAGCCGATAGCTGCGACCGGCTGCAAGTTCCTCCGGGAGATTCGAGAGTCGCTTACAAAACTCCACAGCGACGTCCCAGGACACCATCACGGCCGGATATCGTCCATCTGGCAGGGCCGGGGAATAGCTCTGCATCACGCGCTGGTACTGTTGCTGTGTGACAGCGAAAACCCCCAAACGAAACGCGTTTGAAAGTGTCACCGTGTGGGCCGATTCGCCATCCTGACGCAGCGGATCAGATTCCTCCGTGCCCATTCGAAACGTTCCTGCCGGGATCGGTGCGAACGCCATCCCGATGCTGTTGACTTCAACGGCGCCAATTGCCTGCTGTTCACTCGACAGCAGCAGCGTCGCGGGTTCCGGCAGAGCGGACTCCGCTTCTCGAGGCTGAACGCTGACACCCCGCGGCGCATCGCCGCACCCGGTGATCAGCCAGGGAAGAACGAGCAATGCCGCGGAGGTTCGCCTCAGAAGGCCGGCGGCAGAAGCACGCAGTCTGGTGGCAGGGCGGGATCGTGTTACGGGACGAACGTCAATCGGGCACACGATGGATTCGCCGGCGAAAACGAATTCACTGGCGAAAGATGCTCGGTCGTCGGGATTGAACGCGACAAGTGACCTGACGCGAACGGTTCCGCCGCCTGGCTGCGGCGCATTGGTAGCCTGCATCAAAGAAAGTCCTTTTCCCTACTTTGCGCAATCACAAAGCAGTCGAGTCTTGCAGGCAGTCTGTAATGCAGGCAGTTGGATGGAACCGCCGACGCCGGGACAGGTGTCGCACATTCCAAAAAAATCCTGGCCAGCGGTGGCGATAAGCGTTTTCCAAAGAATGGAAGGCAAACTGCGGGAAGCCTTAGCCTGTGGCGACCGGACACCGCGTCCGGAACTCGCACACGTCCCCCCGGCAAGCCGAGTGGTTGCACGTGCTTCAGTGGTCGGTACGATCCCGCGACACATTCTTCCCCAACCCGCCCGGCCGAAGTCCATGAGCGTCAGAACGCGATTCGCACCCAGTCCCACCGGTTACATGCACATCGGCGGGATGAGAACAGCTCTGTTCAACTGGCTTTGGGCGCGCCGACACGGCGGAACGTTCATCCTTCGAATCGACGACACCGACCAGCAGCGCAACGTCGATGAAGCGCTGGGGCCGATTCTGGAAGCGTTCCGCTGGCTGGGACTGAACTGGGACGAAGGACCGGAAGTCGGCGGAAGCTTTGGTCCGTACTTTCAGTCACAGCGGCGATCTCTGCACGATGCGGCACTGCAGCAGCTTCTGGATTCCGGCCGGGCGTACCGTGACTTTGAAACGGCCGAAGAAACCAGACTTCAGCGGGAAGCCGCCGAGCGTGACAAACGAGTCTATGTCAGCAGCCGAGTTTCTGCGGCCCTGACACCGGAAGAAGTTGATGCCCGACTGGCCGCCGGAGAGGCCTTCGTCGTCCGGCTGCTGGTCCCCCGTGAGCGGCGGCTGACGGTGAAGGATCTGGTCCGGGGTGATGTCGAGTTCGACTGCAGCCTGATGCCGGACCCGGTGATTGCGCGAGGTGACGGGTCGCCGCTGTATAACTTCGCCTCGGCCGTCGACGACGCTCAGATGCAGATTACGCATGTCATCCGAGCCGAAGAGCACCTTTCCAACACGCCGGTTCAGGTGCTGATTCACGAAGCTCTTGGAAATGAACTGCCGCAGTTCGCTCATATTCCGTTTGTCGCGGCGCCGGCTTCGAAAAAGAAACTCAGCAAGCGAGACATCGGCAAATACCGCAATCAGGCGGAGTTTCGCAGGCTGTTTCAACTCGGCGACGAAGTCCTGACGCGGCTGGGGATCGACCCGACTCAGGATTCCGTGTCTCCCGTGATGGTTGAGTATTACCGCGAAGTTGGCTTTCTTCCCGCAGGTGTTTTGAATGCACTGTCACGTCTGGGCTGGTCGCTCGACGACGAAACGGAAATCCTGTCGCTGCAAACCGTGACCGAGAACTTCTCGCTGGATCGCGTCGTCAAGAGTCCGGCCGGACTGGATCCCGACAAGCTGATGAGCTACCAGGCTCACTGGATGGGACAGCTTTCTACCGAAGCAAAGGTGAACGGATGCGTGCCGTTTCTCGTAAAGGCGAAGCTGATCCCGGAATCCTGCGAAGAAGCCGTCCTGAGCCGTGTCCGGCGCGTGATCGAACTGACCGCTGACCGGTTAAGAGTGTTCGGTGACATCCTGAGCATGGATGAATTCTTCGTCGCCGATGATGCCGTCGTCTTTGATGAAAAGAACTTTCAAAAGCGGCTTGTGCAGCCCACCGACGCCGTTGACCTGCTGAGAGAACTTCGCCGGCGGCTGGCGGATGCCGGCGATTTCACTGCGGCATCGCTGCACGATCTGGTTCAGGCGTTTGTCGACGAACGCGGCATCAAATTCGGAGCCGTCGCCCCTGCGCTGCGGCTGGCCGTCACCGGAAAGATGCAGGGAGCGGATCTGTTTCCAACACTGGAACTGCTCGGCCGCGACTCGTGCCTGAAGCGCATAGATCGAGCCTTCGGAATCGCCGAAGCGGCAGGACGGTGATGCGTCCTGCGTCGCGGCCGGCTTCCGCCCGCCCCGATTTTTCTGATGTTATCACTCTGCTCGTCCGCTATAGTCCGCCGCGTTCTGCGTTTGTCGGCATCACAATCAGGAAGCATCATGGCGACGGTTTTGGTAACGGGCGGAGCGGGATTTCTGGGAAGCCACCTGTGCGATCGGCTGATCGACCGCGGCGACGAAGTCATCTGCCTCGACAATTTCTTTACGGGCAGCAAACGCAACATTCGGCACCTGATCGGCAACCCTCAGTTTGAACTCGTTCGCCACGACATCGTGCATCCGTTTTATCTGGAGGTTGACAGGATCTTCAATCTGGCCTGCCCCGCCTCCCCGGAGGCCTATCAATTCAATCCGATCAAGACCATCAAGACATCAACCGTCGGCATGGTCAACGTCATGGGTCTGGCCAAGCGCTGCGGCGCCAGAGTGCTGCATGCGTCCACGTCTGAAGTCTACGGCGATCCTCAGGTCCATCCTCAGACGGAAGACTACTGGGGCCACGTGAACCCGATCGGTCCGCGAAGCTGTTATGACGAAGGCAAACGCATCGCGGAATCTCTGCTGATGAATTACCACCAGGCTCACGGGATTCAGATTCGGATCATCCGGATATTCAACACGTATGGACCGCGGATGGACCCCGGCGACGGCCGCGTGATTTCCAATTTCATCACTCAGGCCCTGCGCGGCGACGATATCACCGTGTACGGCGACGGCACTCAAACCCGGTCGTTTTGCTACTGCGACGATCTGATCGAAGGCATGCTGCGACTAATGGATCAGGACGAACACACAGGTCCGGTGAACGTCGGCAACCCGGTGGAAAATACGATGCTGGAACTGGCCGAAGCTGTCATTTCCGCAACCGAAAGTTCTTCCAGGATCGTTCACATGCCGCTGCCCCAGGACGACCCGAAGCAGCGCTGCCCGGATATTTCCCGAGCCAGACAATACCTGAACTGGGAACCCAAAGTCGCGCTGAAGGAAGGACTGAGACAGACAATTGACTGGTACAGGATGCTGATCGATGCCAAATAGGCTGCCAAACAGTCCCGTGTGCGGCCTCGCCGCAGCAATCTCCGGCGCGGTCGAGCCTGCCGGGCGAAGGATTCATTCGATGCTGGATAGTGCCCTGTTTTTTGGAATGTCACGCATACTGTTGCTGTTCTTTTACGGCGCTGCCATCGTTTTTGTGATGCTCGTCCACTGTGATCGCCGCGGTGTGAAAACCCTGACTCTGACCGCCCTTACCGTAATGCTGCTGAATCTCGTTGTTGGATCTTTGATTCCGGTGTTCATTTCACGCCTGATACCTGCCGGGGCTGCGCAGTTCTATTTCGGCCTCTCTTCGCTGGGTGCGTCTGTTCTCTCTGTTCTGGCTGTCAGCCTGCTGCTCGCTGCGATTTTTCGGAAGGACGACAGGCAGGACGTCCAGCCGCGGTTTTCATCCTTTGACCAGGCCAGTGACCAGAACCCGTACGTTCCACCATCCAACTGAATCAAGACTCATGGCTCGTATTCTTGTCACCGGTGCCGCCGGTTTTATTGGATTTCACACCGCCGGCCGGCTGCTTGACCGCGGCGATGAGGTTGTCGGGCTGGACAATGTCAACGACTACTACCGGCCGCAATTGAAGCTGGACCGATTGAAGCAACTGGAGGGCCGGGACGGATTTCAATTCCGGAAGCTCTCACTGGAAGACGGCGACGGCGTGGCGGATCTGTTCCGGGAATGCCGTTTCG
The DNA here is from genome assembly GCA_041398785.1 of Planctomycetaceae bacterium. Taxonomy (NCBI): domain Bacteria; kingdom Pseudomonadati; phylum Planctomycetota; class Planctomycetia; order Planctomycetales; family Planctomycetaceae; species Planctomycetaceae bacterium. Next base: position 14,281 of record JAWKUA010000038.1, read on the forward strand.
ACAGTGTGATTCACCTGGCGGCGCAGGCCGGTGTCCGCTATTCGCTGACACATCCTCACACGTACGTGAATTCCAATCTTGTTGGATTCATGAATATCCTGGAGGCCTGCCGACACAACCAAACGGGACATCTGACGTATGCCTCCAGCAGTTCCGTCTATGGTTCCAACAGGAAGATTCCCTTCAGCGTGGAAGATCGGGTCGACCATCCCATCAGCCTGTACGCCGCGTCCAAAAAGGCCAACGAACTGATGGCCCACACCTACAGCCATCTGTTTGGACTTCCCACAACCGGACTGCGGTTCTTTACGGTCTACGGCCCCTGGGGAAGGCCCGACATGGCGATGTGGCTGTTTACAGAAGCGATTCTGCAGGGGAAGCCGATCGATGTGTTCAACCACGGAAAGATGAAACGCGATTTCACGTTTGTGGACGACATTGTCGAAGGCGTCATTCGGGTAAACGACAACATCCCGACGCCAAACACCGATTTCGACCCGATGGATGATTCAGACACTGCGGCCCCGTACAAGGTCTACAACATCGGAAACAACCAGCCGGTTGAACTGATGACGATGATTGCAGTGCTGGAAGACTGTCTCGGCAGGAAAGCGGAAAAGAAGATGCTGCCGATGCAGCCCGGCGACGTACCGGAAACGTACGCGGATATCGACGCTCTGCAGCGTGACGTCGGATTTCGTCCGGCGACGCCGATCGAAACCGGTATCCGCCGCTTCACGGACTGGTACAAGTCCTACCACGGAATCGAATAGGACTCGTCGCGATTCAGACTCCGATTCCCAGCGATCCGAACACGGCATAGCCGATAAACACCAGGTACAGACCGCACAGGACGAATGCCTTGTTGCGAGTCAACTGTCGGCGGTGCCAGATGATGGCCAACGTGATTACGGTCAGCACCACCAGCAGAATCCGCAGCCCCACCAGGCCGGCGATGGGTTTGCCGTCCTGAAGCATGCTGACCGGTTCCCAGCCCGTCAGGTACGAATTCACCAGCAGCGGAATCGACAGGCAGATACAAATGTCGAAGATGCTGGACCCGAACGCGTTCGACACGGCGCCGGAATCATCGCCGCGCATCGCGGAACCAATGGACATAAACGTGTCCGGAACCGATGACGCCGCCGCCGCCAGGATCACCGCGACAAAAAACGTCGGAACACCCAGAGACTGCGCGGCCTCCCGGGTTGCTTCGACCAGGAAATAGCAGGCGGCCGCCGCCACACAGGTGGAAACGACGATGATCAGCGCCGCGGAGACCCGATTCAGTGGAATGTCCCGATAACCGAAAAGAATGCCGGCGCTGTCCGGGGCGTCGTCGTCATTGTCCGTGACTTTCGGCGGATCCGATCCCGTTTGCTGCGACCTTTGAAACACCTTCGTGTCTCGATACAGATGGACAATGTAGATGCCGTAGATCACGATAAACGCGATCGCCATCCACCACTGCATCTTGTCCTGAAACAGAAACAGAATCAGCACCATCTGGCAGACGACGAACCACAGCCCGTCGCGAGCCAGCACTTCGTCTTCGACATCGATCGTGGGGCGCTGTGTGCGGTAGAACGAAATCACGATCGCGCAGAACGCGGGTATCAGAATCATGTTGTACACGGCGCTGCCGGCACAGGTGGCGATCGTAGCACCATAACCTTCGGCACCGGCTTCCAGAATCGCGGCAGTACTGTCTCCGGCCGCCGCAACGGCAACTGTCACGAAAAAAATCCCGCTGAACAGTTCCGGCATGGAACTCGCAATCGCGTCCAGCGTTGCCCCGCGGACGGAACCGGGCAGGCCGAAGGTCCTGCCCACCCATTGAGCAGCGTCGGCGAACGGATCACAGGCCTGCCAGATGACGACGGAGATCAGCACGACCTCCGACAGCAGATACAGCACGTGCCACGACAGAGCCGGCGAAAAGTGATTCAACGTCCAGAACGCTGCGGTGCCGGCCAGGGAGACTCCGGCCACCAGCGGCCCGAGAACTCCCGATCGCTCGCCATCCGGAGCCCCGCCGTCCGGCATGTTGTTATTCATCACAAGTCTTTATGGCAGTCGGCGACGTCAGACATCAGAACAGCTCAGTCGGACAGCGTCTGTCCTGGACGGCTCAGCTTTCCCAGCGACTTTTCATGAACTTCAGACCGTCTTCGGCCAGTTTCAGCTCGGTATCGAACATGCGTCGCCAGATCTTTGTCGCAGCCGCCAAATCGGGAAGAGCCAGGCCGAACGCTTCAATCATCAGGTAGCCGTCGCTGTAACCAGCTCCCTTGAGCGCCGTGAAGCTTTCGTCCCAGTTGACACCTCCCTTGCCCGGCGTCGACCGGTCGTTTTCGGAGATATGGACGTGAACCAACTGGTCAGCGCAAGCCTTTACGGCATCCGTGATCGACTTTTCCTCGATGTTGGCGTGGAACGTGTCGTACATCGTTTTCAGATTCGGGTGCCCGACTTCGCGGCAGAACCGTCCGGCATCTTCGGCACAGTTCAGAAAATAGCATTCAAACCGGTTCAGGTATTCGACAACCAGCGTCACGTTGTTGGCCTTCGCATGGTCGGCCGCCTGCGACAGGATTTCCTTCGCACACTCCCATTCATCGGGGGTTCGGCCACTGCCGGTAAACTCACCGAGGGCCGAATGGATCGGGCCGCACAGATGCGTCGCTCCCGCCAGCGCGCACATGTCGACGGCTTTCCTCAGAAGATCGAGTCCCGCCTGGCGAATCTTCGCGTCCGGTGAAATCGGATTGGACTCCGCCGTGCAGACGGTTACTGCCGTTGCCCCCAGTCCCAGGTTTTTCAGTTCCGCTCCGGCCTTCTTGAACTTGTCCGGGTTCAGGTCGAACATCGGCAGTTCGACGCCGTCGTAGCCGATTGTCTTTAGCTGTTCGAGCACCGGGAACAGTTCTTCGGTGACGTCGGACGTCCACAGCAGCAGGTTCATGCCATATTTCACAAGTCGTTCTCCTGAAGGGAATTCTGCAGTTCAACGGTCGCCAGCAGGTCGCTCGCATGCCGCCTGAGCAACCGTCGGGCAAACGCCAGTGTTTCCATGCCGGACGCCGGAAGAACCGGCAGTTTGACCCGTCGCAGAACCTGATTCAAGCGAACCAGCAGTGTGGCGTCGTCGCGATAATCGTACAGAAATCGCTCTTCACGAAAGCGGTCGATGAACCACGCAAGGCGCTGAGTCTGACGTGTCGCCATGCCGTTGACGACGTCTTCGATCACGGACGAGTCGACTTCACCCAGCGTGGCATAGTACTGATCCAGAAGCCCCGGATCGTCCTCCGCCAGCGCGGCGTCCAGCATCAATTCGACAACGATGTGGCCGAGAAACCCGGGCCGATGATCGAATTCGTCAGGCATGCCCCCGCGGAATTCCGTGGCCAGTTCCGACGACAACTGCTGAAACAACTCACAGCGATGGAAGACGTCGTCATCAGCGTGATGCTGCAGGATGCCTCGCCCGATCGTCTTCACGTGAGGCGACGTCGTTTTCTCGACAACCGGCTGCACCAGCCGGCGCCGTGCTCGGACTTTCCGGTCGGCAACGCTCAGCCAGTCGGGAACGGCGGTGCCTGCAACGAAGAGAGGGTCATTCAGAAAGCGATACCCGTGAGCTAGATAGTTCATCCGCAGATCATAGCACGACTCGCAACCAGCGTGATCCGACTGGACAAAAGGTGTCAGGAACGAATGGCACTGTCGTGAGCGTAAGCTGTTTCAGGCTTTGCCGTTATCCTCATTGAGGAGTTTCGCTTTGAGCACGTCGCAGGGTTCCTGCATGAGCGGGTAGCCGTGGCGGCGGCGCTTGATGACTCGCGGTTCCACGCGGCCCGGACGGTTGGCGACTTCGCATCGGGCAATCTGAGATAGCATCTCGCGACAATATGCTTCCACGTCGCCGGCCGACCGTATCGTCCGGACATCAGTGTCCAGGACGCGCCAGGACATACTGGCACGTGCCGGTGAAACTGATTCGCCGCGGCTGCTTCTTTTGCAATACTGCCGCCGCAGCGGCTGTCGTCCGGATCAGGTTGCGGCCCAGCAGAGAGCGTCCACAGTTCCTGCGGTGAACCATTTCGAGACTTGCAAGCGCACATGAGCCAGGTTCGCTAGCGATCGTTTGACGAGCGGATATCCAGCTCCGAGTTCACCGGAAACCATATATATCACGCGGCGAACACTGATACATTTAACACCTCTTCCGCCGCGAGCCAGAATACCTCACTTCACTCCCGCTTCGGGTATAACTCAGCGATATCCGCTTTGAACAGACATCGGCATTCGTCAGCGTAGGCAATGGTGATGGTTCTTGCCGGAACCCCGGTTCCTCAATATTGAAGTTAAATCTCACGCAGTTCCAGAGTCTCGGGGATCGTGGCATAGGTGTCTTCGTCCATCCACCAGGTCGGGCGGGCCGGGTCCAGACAATATTGATCGGGTCCCAGCCGTCGTCCGCGACGAGGTCGACGCGCCGTTTGTGGTGCATGCGGGCACACACCCGAACGCCGCGGCTCAGCAGCAGAGCCATCATCATAGACGAACAGTAGTAGCGGTCCATGACGGCCACGTCGCCTTCGTGGAAGGAATCCAGCAGATCCCGCAGCAGCGCGGTTTCCGGTCTGCTTGCCGGAATAGGTCCGGCCGCCAGTTCCAGCGCGGCGGCGGTGGCCAGCGACAGAACAATCGTGGCCCGCGCGATGGGCAGCCCCACTCCCTTCTGAGTCTTCGGCGACATACACGGCATGGTTCCTCGGCAGATCCGGCATGGCGGAATGTGAAGCCGTCGACCAGTTTGGCGCAGGCCCTTCCACAGCGGCATCGGCCTTGTCTTCCAGTTCGTCGGCGATTTCAACACTCAGGTCATGCAGAGCGGCCTCGGACAGTTTGGCCCGGGCACGACAATAGTCGCTGGAAATGGTTGTGGGCACGCCCGCCGATCTGCTGTTGATGAGCGGCCACGCGATTACCGCGTTCCGGCACGAAGCCGATTTGCCATCCTGCAGCACCTGATCTCCACAAACGCCCAGATCATCACGCCGTGAATAGATTCGATCAACGCAAACAGGTTTCCGTGCTCGGCGAAAATGCGTTCGATGCGTTGGCGGAAAGGACCTCGAGGTAAATTGCGACCAGGCTGTGCCAGAAAGCCGCCACGACGCATTGAAAGTCGGTCCTGCGAGGATTCAAAGAAGATGGTATTCTGGACATAGAAAACCCTCCCTGGTTTCGGCACAGACTCTCCAGAGAGGTTTCCAAAATGAATACCAGAGACGGCCCGAACAAATCAAGACCGCGCCCTGACGGCGGATCCTACAAAATCTCCGTTTCGCCACAGACCAGTCTCCGTGCATCTCTCACCTCACGACAGTGACATTCGTTCCGACACCTTTCGGGTTACGTCCCCCTGCTGGCGGACCGTTTTCTGCAGCAATACTCTCCCGAACAAATCGAAATTCACGAACTCCGCTGAAATCGGCTGCAGCGGAAGCGGTATCCGGGAAACGTCCGCGAACTTCGAAACACGGTCATTCGAGCCGCCACGGCTTCAAATGAAATTGTGATCGATGCGACAGCAATCGAGGAATCCGTCCCACATTCGGAGGTCGATGCTGCCTGCGAAGTCGAGAAGAACGTCGCGCGGCCTGTGGCGGGCGTGGCAAGCGATGTCCAGCGAAACACCGGGGCACTGCTGAAGGTGTCGGAGATCATCGAAACAGAGGTGATTGCTGCCGCGATGAAGCGACAGGCGGCAATCGTTCGGCTGCCGCCCAACTGCTCGGAATTCGTCGGGAGACACTCCGTGAAAAGCTGTCGAAGTACGACAATCCGGACGGCAACTCCCGCAACGCCACGACGTGACAGATCTGGGGAGAAAAGGTGTCAGAAACCGTTATTCTGCTTCCTTGGCCGACCGCGGGGGCGTGTGGCTGTTTCCAGTCCGAGTTGCCGGACGACACGGTCGCGGTCCACGATCCCCGCCGAACTGACAGCCGCGAGTCACGCGCCTCAGGGCGGACAGTTCCGCTTCCGTCTGCGGAGCGTTCACGTGCTCGATCCAGCCGGGACGGCGGCAGCGGCCACGTTGAGCAACGCCTTGTCCTTCGCCGTGCCGGAATTCCAGCGGTGCAGACTGCTCCACCGCCAGTCTTCGGCTCGTGCCACCAGGTTCGCCCGCTCGCATTGCGTTCCTGGTGTACCGGCAGACGGTCAGGAAGTGGTCGTCGTCCTGCACGGGAAACGATTTGAAGCGGCCCTGATAGACATGGCCGCTGCCCGAACTCTGCCGGTGAGCATGCCACCGCTGCGTGCGTGAGCGTCAGCCATCCGGTGAATATGACAGTTCGCCGTCTTCCTGCGGCCACAGAACCAGGTGCCAGTGATTGGGCATGATGCAGTAGGACAGTCGCGTTCCCGTTCTGGCGACGGCTTCCAGAACTGTTCGAACGCCTGATAGTCTTCGTCCTTTTCGAAGATCGTCATGCGGGCGTTGGCACGGTTCAGCACATGGTAACCAGGCTTCGCCGTCGGCCGCCTGTTTTGGTCGTCCCATTCCCGGAAGCTACGGAAACTGATCCGCCGTGTCAACAGAAACGGTTCTGACACCTTTTGTCCATCTCTGACACCTTTTTGTCCATCTCCGAAAGACAGCACCCGCCGCTACCACGCCCGACTGGAAACTCGCGAACTGATGGGCCTTCGGCGTAGATCTCCACTCGGCAGCCGCATCGAACCTTCCTCCGACGTTCGTCCGAATCAACTACAGTAGATTCCGGCTGAGGTTGCCGCGCTTCCGAAGAAGATCGCGGCAGATGCACTCACTGCCCGTTGTGAACCGGCGAGCAGCAGTGTCCGAGCAACCAAAATCGCGGAACCAAACAATCCAGGGTTTCCCCGATTCTCGCGGCAGGACTCCATGCCTCCCGAGAAAATGGTGTGTCCCCGGAAATCCCGTGTTCGTTCGTTCGTGATCATCGCAACCCTCCGTGAAAATCGGGAGTTACAATGATCAGCATTCCATCCATACGCCCCGGAATGCCAATTCCTCGCGGAGACCAGATCCGCTTACCAAATCAACCCGAACACTCTCCTAATACCGGTCCTTCTAATTGTCGCCCACCGCTAATTGCCGCCAGACAGCGTGAACGCCGCAATGCGAATTCTCCTGTTTCCGTGTCGCAAAAACCTGCTGACGGTGAACTTATGTTGTGATGCCACATCAGTCATGATCTGCGGCCAATAGGAGGAAAAGGCGAACCATTTTGCACAGCGACGCCGAAACCATCGCACAGATCCTCGCGGGCGATCGCCAGAAGTACGCCGTATTGGTGAAAACGATACGAGCAACTGCTGCGTGCCGCCGCACTGCGCTGCATTCACGATTCACACCTCGCGGATGATGCGGCTCAGGAAGCTTTCGTCGCTGCATTTCAGGGTTTGAACTCACTTCGAGATCGGTCGAATTTCGGGGTATGGCCTCCGGCATCGTTCGAAGAAAAGCCAGGCGAGCATTTCAACGGCGTTGCCGCAGCCCGTCGCTGCTCTGTGCGAACGACTCAGAGGGGCTCACATCGAATGAGTTTGCATGTCACCTTCCTCGCTGGAGTTGCTTGAATTCGTCGAGCGACTACCCGAACAGGAACGTGTGGTGATTGGATTACGTCATTTCGACGGACATTCCATTCAGGATATTTCAGTAAATCACCGGCCGACCGATCGCCGGTTTCCAAGCAATTGTCGCGCGCACACGAGCAAGCTTGCGCGGCTGGGTCATCGAGGAGCATTCCAATGAGCAAACCAGGGCAAATCACGGTCTGGCTCGATCAAGTGGGACAGAACTTCGAAATCGCCCGCCGACGTTGACGGCGTGATGACGGATATCGAGCGTGGTCGGGCCAGCAAAGGTCACTACACTGGCTTTCTGCGTACCATGGGAAGTTGGCTGCTGCAGCCTGTACTCTGATTGCAGTGAGCACCTGGCCTGCTCTCAGCCAGCATCCCTGTATGCAAACCGTCGCGAATTTTTGCCAAAGTAAGATCCGTTCACGTCGAGGGCTGGACTACAGGTTGTCCGCAGTTGGCCGTTGGAACAGCCGCGCGAACCTGATGAAAAATCCTGCTTATTGATGGTACTGGTATGACGGCGATGTGCCCGCCTCTCACGAACAGGTGGGACCAGTGGTTCGATGTCGCCGTGATGGCCGACTTCAAGAATATCAACAGGACGTCGATCTGCTGTTTGTTGCTGACGGCACGTCCAAAGACAAGATCGAAAGTTTCCTGGGGCCGAGATACCTTCAGCTGCTGCAGCAGGAAGGCGTGAAGTCAGATGATCTTGACAGCGGTCGGAAGCTGGTCATGACCTGCATGGCGTGTCCGCATCAATCATGGAGATGTTTCCACGGAGTATTGGTTTGACGATTCGCATCTGCCATTCAGGATGTCTCAGTTGCGATCAGGCGATGATGGAGAACGGGCGGTGTTTGAGCTGAATTTCAGCTACGGGGAGCAAGTGCTGGAGTCGATTGTCGCCTACGTACCACCAAACGCAAAGAATCTACGTCAATGGATTCGGCTATGATGGGCAGCAGCTTGTTCGAATCAACATGTTCAGGATGTCGGACTTCGCCTGAACGAGCAACCCATCGACGGCAGGATCACGATTCTGCCACGGAAAAGCAGCAGACGTATTCGTATCAGTTCATCAAGCTGACGCCGGACGGAAAATACTGGGTCTTGCCGTTGGACAACGACCAATACTCGCCACTGGACCGTAAGAAACTTCATCAACCTGCGAGTGCAACATGGCGGACCGGACGTGCACCCGAAACCTGGCGAAGTCGAAGGTGACCTGCTGGACGTTATGTTCCTCGTGCTGATTTGATTTTCGAAAAGATACACCGGAACGAGTGGGTACAGTCCGCGTTGAACCAGATCGGCCTCGAATATGCAGATGTCACGGAAGAGCGAACGATCTGGGTCGCAAAGCATGACGGTCGAAACTGCGTCCCGCAGGAAGTGGCACCTCCGGTCCCGTATGTCATCGAAGGCGGGGAAATCAAGCGTGGTTTGGTCCGTCCCGGCATCGGCTTCAAGCTGTCACCTGTAACAATGGACGGGCCTGCTGGCGGATTTTAACCGCGTCCACAGAACGACCGCTACACGGCTGACCATCCAACTTATCATCGACCGGACGGAGCTTCCCGAGGCGCCGGGCTGGAACAGAGAAGAAGTGTTGGGATGAGTTCAAGGCGGTGGTCAACTACGACCACAATACTACGTCGCAAGCGACTCACCCTGGTTTTCCGGTAGTGAGTCGCGGCAGATGGCCCGTGATTGGTACGAAAAGGAATTCGGCGTGACTATGACGGAAGAACAGCGCCCCATGACGATCCACGTCATTCGCCGAAAGAAATAACTCTCGCAGTCCCGAAGAATTCGCAGCAGATTCTTTTAGTGCCAGCAGGAGAACCGCGATGTCGAGACCCACGAATTGGAACGACTTTGATTGGAATTGAGCTGCTGTCGCAATTGGCTGGACTGGCCTTCCGGCACTGACTCCGTCGACATTCGGGCAGTCGAGGCTTCAACAGCTGTGAAGGCTTCGACGATATGTTACCACAGGGTTCAAACCGTCAGAAGTCGGATGAAGTCAGGTGGGGACGGAACCTGGCCAGACCCTCACCATTCTCTCCAAATCGGCATCGGATCGAGACTGTGAACGACATCTGCTGACCTTTCGCCTGACAGCAACACTCGCTGGATTGCTGGGGACTCGCGAAGCTGCTCGGACTGGCCCTGTCGCCGGATGGGAAAGCGGCGTTCGTGTGGGGCAGTGGCGGACCGGTATTGAGGGCGTCGCCAGGTTCTGGATGCTCGATGCCATTACCGGCGATGATCGGACGATTCCGATGTAGCTCACCAACGGACTGGGCGTCGCCGCTTTCTCATCGGATCCCCTTTCAATCGCTGTTTCGCCAGACGGCCGCTTCCTTGCCGCAGGAACCAAGCTGGCTGACACATCGGTCCTGCATGGAGGGCACATTGGCGGAGAGGTCTGCCTTTGGAGTGTTGCAGACAAAGATACTCCCTGTGGAGTCATCGCCAGACACACACCGACATCGTCGAGTGTGCCGCTTTCGCCCGACGGAAAGATGCTGGCCGCGCGGGCGACGACAAACAGATTTTATTGTGGGACTCAGAGACCGGGAGTTGCGTCAAACTTTGGTTGGTGCCGCCGCATGGGGAGGCGCTCTGGTGGCGTGGTCTTCCGACGGAAGCACACTCGCGACCGGTAGTACGGGAGCAGCAGGACGGCGGGAGTGTCCGCATCTGATATCGCGTCCGGAAAATGACCCACAGATTCCATGCCTTTCGATCCAGCTCACATGTCAGAGTGGCATTTTCGCCGGACGGGCGTCTGTTCGCCAGGATTAAAGAAGGACGCCGAGGGCAACCAATTCCGCATCCATTCATGGGATTTGGCGTTCAGGCGAACATCTTGGCATGCTTGCAGAAGGCGAAGGTGCCACGCGCGATCGACGCCCTACCTGACGGACGGCGACTTGCCGTCGGAACGTACGAAGGCAGCCTGATGCTATTCAAATTGCCACGTTCCTCTGAAGATTGCAACTCAGTATCTGCATTGTCAGGGGGGCAATAAAAGGTGTCAGGAACCTTTGTGTGGCTTGGGCACGTGAGTCAGCACGGTTCCAGGCACCGAGCTGCCTCCGGCGTGAGTCTTCACATCCGTCAGCAGCAGGCCGTTGCCGTCATTGTAGTCGAACGTCGAATGCTGCACATACCCGCCGGTCGACTGCCACCACGTTTCCTGAACGGGCTTGTAGTTTCCGGCGGCTCCGTAGGCGAATTCGTACAGCGTTTGCATCTGCCGCCCGTTGCGATCGGTCGACCAGCCTGGGTTGTCGTTTTCCAGGTACGTCCATGAGCGTGTCAGCGTCGCTGCGCTGACGACAGTTGATTCGGGCGTCTGCCGTCCGCGGCGGTCGTCGTTTCCTGTCGCGTATTCGCGGGACTGAAGCGTGAGTAAAAATGGCGGGAGGTGCTCATGCATTAAGTTTCCCGAAACACGGCGGATCTCTACCATTCCTCACTGGTCCGCCACCGGCACTCAGCGAACTGACGTGTCCGGTTCGCTGTTCGTGGTTTGGTGCATTTATCCTGAGATTTGTGAAGGATCCCCCAGTTGGCTCGCAGGAAGTCTTCGTCGAATAACAATGGTCAGAACCTGTTCTCTCAAGTCGACGCACTGGAGGAAGCCGGCAACGTTGAGTTTGTGCCGATCAGCATCGAAACGCGCCGGCGATATCTGAACTACGCGCTGTCAGTCATTACATCGCGCGCCCTGCCGGATGTCCGTGACGGCCTGAAGCCCGTTCAGCGGCGAATCCTGTACGTGATGTTCGACCGGCTGCGGCTGACCGCCGACGCGAAGACTCGCAAATGCGCGAAGATCTGCGGCGATACGACCGGTTCGTTTCATCCTCACGGAACGATCGCCGTCTATGAAACGCTGGTCCGCATGGCGCAGGACTTTTCGCTGCGGTATCCGCTGGTGATCGGGCAGGGAAACTTCGGTTCCATCATGGGTCTGCGTCCCGCCGCTGACCGCTATACCGAAGCGAAACTGTCGGCGCTGTCGGAGCAGCTCATGAACGAGCTGCGGTACCGAACCGTTGACATGCGGCCGACGTACGATGCGGCCGACATGGAACCGTCTGTGCTGCCGGCTCGGTTTCCGGCGCTGCTGGTTAACGGGTCGCAGGGGATTGCTGTCGGCATGGCGACAAGCATTCCGCCGCACAATCTGGTGGAAGTGACCAGAGCCTGCGTGCAGCTGATCGACAAGCCGGATTCCACCGTTGCTCAGTTGATGAAATACGTCAAGGGGCCCGATTTTCCGCTGGGAGCAAGAATCGTCACGGACCGCGCCGAACTGAAGAGTGCTTACGAAACCGGGCGCGGCTCCATCAAGTCGCGCGGTGAATGGCGGTTCGACACCGAAGGCCGCAGGGAAATCAAGACGCGGCTGATTGTGTATTCCGTGCCCTACGGAGTTTCGACCGGACCGCTGATTACCGAAATCGGTGAACTGATCGAAGGCCGCAGAATTCCGCAACTGCTGAGCGTCAACGACGAAACCAACGAAGAAAACGGACTGCGGATCGTCCTGGAGATCAAGGCGGGAGCCGATCCCGAAGCAGTCGTGGCCTATCTGTATAAGCACACGTCGCTGGAAAGCAACTTCGGCTACAACGCGACTGCCCTGGTTCCCGATGAACACGGAACTCTGGTGCCGCGCGTACTGAGCCTGAAGGACCTGCTGCAGCACTTTCTGGATTTCCGTTTTGAAACGGTGCGGCGGCGACTGGAATTTCAGTTGGAACAGCTCCGCAAGCGCATTCACATTCTGGAAGGCTTTGCGATTATCTTCGACGGCCTGGACCTGGCTCTGAAGATCATTCGCGCCAGCAGCGGCAAGAAGGACGCCGCCGAAAAACTGATGGCGAAGTTTCCGCTGGACGAGTTGCAGACCGACGCCGTGCTGGAACTGGCGCTGTATAAAATTTCACAACTGGAAATTGACCACATTCGCCAGGAACTCGCCGACAAGCGCGCCGAAGCCGCGCGAATCGAAAAGCTGCTGAAGTCGAAAGCCGGAATGTGGAAACTGGTTCGGTCGGAACTGGAGGAAGTCGCCGCTCAGTTCGGTGACAAGCGCCGCAGTGAGTTCGGGTCGTCGGAGGAAATTGTCGAGTTCGATCCGCAGGCATACATCGTTCGGGAAAACACGAATGTCGTCGTCACCGCGGACGGCTGGGTGAAGCGGGTGAACCAACTGGCCAGTGTCGCCAAGACTCGCGTGCGTGAAGGCGACAGTGTCCTGGCGGTGATTCCCGGCAGCACGCTCGACAACGCCGTATTCTTCAGTTCTGACGGAGTCGCCTTTACGGTACCGATCGATCAGATCCCGGTCTCATCGGGTTATGGCGAACCGCTGGCGAAGCACGCCCGCTTTGCCGACGGAGCCTCCGTAGTTTCTGCGCTGACCACGGATCCCCGGTTTGTGGAAGCCGTCCCGGACGATTCGACGGAGTGGGGTCCGCTGCTGCTGATCGCGACGAAACAGGGCCAGGTGATGACGCTGCCGTTCCACGGATTCCGCACGCCGTCCACCAGAAGCGGCCGGAAGTACTGCAGACTTCGAAAAGGTGACGAAGTTGTTTACTGCCAGTTGATCACCGACGCGGAGACTGTGTTCTTTGCCTCCGCGAACGCTCGCGTGCTGCACTTTTCTCTGGACGACGTTCCGATGCTGACCAACGCCGGCAAGGGCGTGCGGGGCATCAAGCTGGCACCGGACGACCGGCTGCTGGGCGTCGTCCAGATGGCTCGGCCCAGCGACTGCCTGCGAGCCGTCAACAGCAACGACAAGGAACTCGTCTTCGGCCAGCAGAAATACCAGGTGACATCCCGCGGCGGCCGCGGCGTGCTGACCAGCAAACGCACAACATTCACCAGAATCCTGCAAGCGGAAATCGAACTGGTCGACTGGGCAACCATGGAAGAGGCCTCCGAATGACGGACGCTGGTCGGCTCCGCTGGCGATTTCAGCAACGTTTGTTAGAACACGTGTCTCGCGCCGGTTCTGGCTCCTTATTTGGCGCGCAGCAGCTCAATTCACGGAGGAAGGCATGTCGAGAAAGCACGTCCGGAACAAACAACAGGGCGCTCCCGATTCAGCGCGAGTGCAGCGGCTTCTGGAAAAAGGCGACGTCAAAGAGGCCGTCAAGGAAGCGAAACGCTGCTTTCGGCTGGAATCCGGCGACCGCAACCGTGCGATTCTGCAGGAGGCGTATCTGTGCCGTGCTGAGCAGTTGCACCGGCTGAAACAGAATTCAGAAGCCAAATCCGTGCTGGCGGAAATGGCCCGGCTAAAGCCCCCCGCGCCGGGGCTGGCGGATCGGCTGAACCGACTGGAGGTGCTGATTGGTCAGCGTGACGGCTCCGCAAGCGCAACTTTCACCAGGGATCCGAAGCTGCTGATCGAAATGGTTGACAAGGCCATCCTGGACGAACGCAGCATCATTCCGGATCACGGCGACATCCGGGCTCAGGTCATCGCGGTCCGGGAGGCTCTGGTCGCCGTTGAACGCGGTGAAGACGATGCCGCGGCGGAGCTGCTGACCGAGATCCCGCGCGCATCGCCATTGGCCGACTGGCGCCTGTTTGTGCGCGGCCTGTCCGCGTTCTATCAGAAAGACGACGAACGCATCGCGAAGAACTGGGACCGGCTGGACGAAACTCGCCCGGCCCGCCGTGTCGCGGGGACGCTGCGAGCCGCCGTCGCCGATGCGTCATCCTCCACTGAACGTGGCGCTGAGGCGCGGCTGGATGATGCTGGTCTGGCCGATCGCCTGAGCCGCCTGCGGAGGCACCTGCGGACCGATAGCGTGGATTCTCTTCTGAAGGACCTGCTTTCGGCCTGGCAGCGGGAAAAGTGGGCCGTCTTTGCCGCTCGCATGAAATCACTGGTTCGGCGGTGCGGCGAGGAACAGAAACAACTGCCGCGGCAGATCGCGGATATGGTCTGGAAGAAAGCCGTGCGGGAATACAAACCGCGGCTGCTTTACGACCTGGCGACGTGTGGGATCGCACCGGAAATTGACCCCAACTGGACGCGCGCGAAGGTGATGCTTACCGAACACCCGCAATGCATGGACGGCCTCGAAACTGTCGAAAAGTGCTGGCTGGCCTATGTCGACGACATTGACAAGGGAGCGTTTTTTAGTGAGCAGGACCGTCGGGTCGCAAAGGGGCTGATTTTTCTGCGGCTGGCCCGCCTGATGTCGGATGCCGCCGAAGAGCGGCAGCGAGCCTCTTCAAGTGCCGCCTTCTTCTTCGACGAAGACGGGGATTCGGAGGAGTCAACCTTCTTGAGCCAACGCGCGGAGTATTTCTATGCGCGCAGCATCGAAGCCTTTCCGCAGCTTTCGGAATCCTGTCTGGAGCTCGCGGCGCGGCACGTGGCGAACGACAAACTGGACAAGGCCGCGACCGTCATTGGAAAACTGGCGAAAGCGGATCCGAATTCCTTTGAGGCGGCGATCTGGCTGGCGAACTTTTACATTTCGAAGGACGACGCGGATTCCGCCGCGCCGTACGTGGAGAACGCTCGCCGCCTGCGACCCCGTGATCCGCAATGTGCCGTGCTCGATTGGAATCGAAAAATCACAAAAGTCCGCGTCTCGGCCATCAAGCGGAAGTTTGATGATGCCCACCAGACGCTTGACGAAGCTGCAGCCTCCGCGCCGGCCGGTATCGAATCGGACACAATCGACCTGCTGCGCGCAGGGATCTGGTTCAAGGCGAAAAATGCGGAAGAGGGCCACGCCATCGTGGACAGGGTCGTCTCGCAGGTTGAAGACCCGACGGCCATCTGGATGAACATGAGTGCCATCTGCGGCCGGATGCGCGTTGCGCGGGAATTCAAGAGAATCTTTGATGACCGGTTCAAGGAGGCCATTGCTGTGCCGCTGACCAGTGAAGCGGCCGGACGAATGTCGCAACAGCTTTGTTCGTATCGCGCCACGAACGCGAATTACACCGGCAGGGCAACTCACGAACGGCTGCTCATCCGTGCGCTGTATTCCGGAAACGACGTCGAATGGCGAGACAAAGACCTCAGGAGCGTGTGCGCGTTTATCAACGAGATTCCTCGCCTGCGCTGGCGACGGAGGGGTTTTTACGAGCTTGGCCTGGATCTGTTCCCTGCAACTCCGCACTACCCGTATTGGCTGGCGATGGAAGACTTCAACTGCCGCTTCCTCATGAACCAGCCGTCCGAACTTCTGGAGCTGTTGACGAACGCCATCGAACTTCACAGACGGGGCGGACCGCCGCTGTCAGAATCACAGCTCGAAGAAGCTCGCGCGGCGATATCGGAACTGAAGGAACGTCAGGAACGCTGGTCCGCCCGGACACCGTTTCGGTTCGATGACGATGACGACTTCGATGACGATGACGATGACGATGACTTCGACGACGAGTATGAGCCGTTCGAGGGCAGGGGCGACCCCGGCGGGTTGTCGCGTCCCCCATCTCCGTTCAGCAAACCTGACATCGACGAATTCATTGCTGCCGCCTCCAGTGACATGCCGCCGGATATTCAGCAGTCGTTTGAAGAACTCGGCGAAAAATTTGGCCTGCCTGCGGATGAAGTGCTTCGAGTGATTTCCGAAGCGATGCTTCAGGGGCACTCCCTGGTCACCGCGATGCGACGTCTGATGCAGACGAAGGAAGACCGGAAAGGAGATTCCTGATGCTGGACCCATACACCGTACTTGACCTGAACAACGATGCCGACGACGCGCAGGTGCGTAGTCGCTACCTGCAACTGGTCCGGCAGTTTCCTCCGGAGAAGGACCCGCAGAAGTTCGCTGAGATCCGATCGGCCTACGACGCATTGCGTGATCCGCTGCAGCGACTGAAGGACCAGCTGTTCGGTGCTCGGGTGACTCGCACGCTGGATTCACTTTTGGAGGAACGGCGGCCCGATGTCCGGCGTCAGCGTCTGCCAACCGGGCTGTTGTTGTCGCTGGGACAGGACTGATGCCGACCTGGACGGAAACTGAGGAAACGCTGCGGGCGTTTCGCGAATGGCTGAACCACACGGCCGACGAAATTGCTGCGCTGCCCGATCCGCGGGATGCCGCCGATGAGGATCTTCGCGGATTTACCGCCGCGAACTCAACGCAGCCTTCGGAAGCTCCCGAAGCCGGGTTGCTGCAACTGGTCGAAGCGTTCACCGCCATGCGGCACGAACTGAAGCTGCAGACCAAAAGCACCCGCGGACTGGAAACCACCGTTGAACACGCTCTGGAAGGTCTCAATTCAGCCAGCCGCACGTTTCAGTCCGTTCAGGCACAGGAACGCGATGCCGCGCGGCGCGCCGCCAAACCGCTGATCGAAGCGCTGGCCGGACTGGACGAAGGTCTGCAGCGTGCCAGCCTGGCCTTTGATGCAGCGCGACATCGACTGCTGGATGCCGCTCCCGAACAGATCCGCAATTCCCTGGCCCGGGAATTCAGCCGGCTGCCGTGGTGGCGCCGGCTGCTCGTCAGGAAATGGCACGCCGTGATTGCCGACCTTGCCGTCAAAGAGATGCGGCAGTCCTTGCACGAAAACGTGAACGCGATTGTTCAGGGCTTTGATCTGCTTCGATCCAGGCTGTCAAAATCGCTGGCCGAACTTCAGATCACGCGAATCGATCAGCCCGGCGGCAGGGTCGATCCAAACCTGATGACCGTTGTCGAACTGGTGACAGATCCGGCACTTGAACCGGAAACCGTCGTCCGGATTCTGCGACCGGGCTACGTCGCCGGTGACCAGGTCATCCGTTTCGCGGAAGTGAAGGCTGTCGCCAGCCGCCAGCGGGCTCCGGATGTGCCGGAGCAGGTCCGCGACGGCGATTTCGACACACCGGTGGAATCTTCACCCACGGATTCCTCACCGGCGGACGCGCATTCGCCGGATACGGCTCCGTCAGACTCATAGGTTTTCCAATTCCTGTTCTCCCAACTGAAAGGACGCACCATGGAAACGATCGTCGGTATTGACCTTGGAACGACAAACAGCGCGATTGCCATCATTCAGGACGGCAGACCGGTTGTGCTTCGCGATTCGGGCAATCTGGCGACGATTCCGTCCGTCGTCGGCTTCGGCAGCGACGGTCAATTGCTCGTCGGTCAGTCTGCACGCAACCAGGCGCTGATTGCTCCGGAACGCACCGTGAAGTCCATCAAGCGCCGGATGGGAAAGGAAGAAAAGGTCCGGGTGGCGGACAGGGATTATTCACCGCAGGAAATCTCCGCCATGATCCTGCGGACGCTGAAGGACCAGGCGGAATCGCGGCTGGGTCAGACGGTGTCGAAAGCCGTCATCACCGTTCCTGCTTACTTTAACGACAATCAGCGGACGGCGACCCGGGAAGCCGGCGAACTGGCCGGACTGGAAGTCGTCCGGATCATCAACGAACCCACCGCCGCGACGCTGACCTACGAGCCGCATTCAGAAAAAAACGAGCGTCTGCTGATTTACGACCTGGGCGGCGGTACGTTCGACGTCTCCATCGTGCAGATCGAACAGGGGGTGGTTGAGGTTCTGTCCAGCCACGGCGATACGCATCTGGGCGGCGACGATTTCGACCAACTGCTGCTGGATCACATCTGCGACGGCTTCCAGTCGAAACACGGCATCGACCTGCGGACCAACCCGGTCGCGAAGTCTCGTCTGCTGCAGGCTGCGGAAGCTGCCAAGATCAGGCTGTCCGATCAGGCATTCGTGACGGTCACGGAAGAATTCATCGCGGAAAAAGACGGTCAGCCGCTGCATCTGGAAATCGAACTGGGTCGTCGCGAGTACGAAGACATGATCGCGCCGCTGCTGAAGAAGACGATCGATTGCGTCGATGCCGCTCTGGAAGATGCCCGCCTGGCGGCCTCGGAGATCGATCGAGTCATCCTGGTGGGCGGCAGCAGCCGCACGCCGATGGTTCACCGCCTGCTGAAGGAACAGCTTGATCACGATCCGCATTTGGAGATCGATCCTGATCTGTGCGTCGCGATGGGTGCTTCGGTGCAGGGAGCTCTCATTGCCGGTGTCGACGTGGGCACGGTTCTGGTCGACATCACGCCGCACACACTTGGCATCCGCTGTCTGGGCGAACTTCGCGGCCGGTGGACCGATCGGATGTTCTCGGCGGTGATTCCTCGCAATACCGCCCTGCCCGCCACACGATCAGAAGTCTATTACACCTGTACTGAAGGTCAGAAATCGGTGATCATTACCGTGCTGCAGGGAGAACACGAAGACGTGACTTTCAACGAATCGATCGGTGAATTCTCCCTCGAAGGACTTCGGGAAGATGCTGCGGAAAACAGTGAAATTCTTGTCCGCTTTGATCTGAATCTGGACGGAATCCTGACCGTAACCGCCATCGAACGCGAGACCGGGCTTGAAAAGCGGCTGATCGTGGATAACGCGATGAGCCGATTTCGCGGTTCCGATCGTGATGGAGCGCGCACGAAACTGGCAGAGATTTTCGGTGACTTGTCAGCTCCGCAACCTTCAGCGGCACAAAGCGCCAAAGCCGCTGATTCTTCAGAAGCGGCGGACGACGAGGCCGATGCCCTGATCGCGAACGCTCGCCGACTTCTTTCTCAAGCCGCTCCGGAGGACGCCGACGAAATTCGCGAACTCATCAGTGGTATCCGTCAGGCGGCTGCCGCCGGCGACCAGGACTCGGTCAGCGATCTGACGATGCGGCTGGAAGACCTGTTGTTTTACGTTGAGGACGTATGAGCACAGTGTCGGCCGAACTTCAGTCACTGCGGTGTCCGACGTGCGGAGCCGAGCAGGCGGCATCCCCGGAGTGTCGGCGGTGCCGCTGCGATCTGACGCTGGTGCTGGCGATTCGGCGGCAGGCTCAGCGCCTTCACGAAGATGCCCTTAGAAACCTGCGCGACGGCCTGTTCGACGCCGCGGTTCACTGCGCCGAACGGCGTCAGGCTGTCAGCCCGGATCGTACGTCTCGCCGATTGCTGGCCGTCAGCTATCTGGCGTCCGGCAACTTCGCCGCAGCGATGGCCGTCAGCCGCGGGGATTTTTGATGGTCCGAACGGGATGGCATTGATGACGCTGCGGTTGAACGATGATGACATCGTCGAAGCGGCGGAATTGATTTCCCGGTGGCTCGCGGAAGCTCGTTCGACCGTCGCGTTTTCCGGTGCCGGTATCAGCACGGAAAGCGGGATTCCCGATTTTCGATCACCGGG
Organism: Planctomycetaceae bacterium; assembly: GCA_041398785.1. Classification (NCBI taxonomy): domain Bacteria; kingdom Pseudomonadati; phylum Planctomycetota; class Planctomycetia; order Planctomycetales; family Planctomycetaceae; species Planctomycetaceae bacterium. Next base: position 34,164 of record JAWKUA010000038.1, read on the forward strand.
CGGTGTCTGGAGCCGCCACCGGACCGTGTACTTCGATGAATTCTGCCACAGCGCTGAGGCTCGCTACGAATACTGGCAGCAGAAAGCGGAAGCTCACCGCGACTTTGCCGCTGCCGTTCCGAACATTACTCATCAGACGCTGGCTGCCTGGGAATCCGCTCAGAAACTTCGCGGAATTGTGACCCAAAACATCGACGGCCTGCACCAGCAAGCCGGCAGCCGGAACGTTCTGGAATTACATGGCACCGCGCGCCGGATCGCGTGTCTGGACTGCGCCTGGCAGGAGGCGGCGGATTCGTGGGTTCAAAGGTTTCTTGCGGAAGACCGCGTCCCTGACTGCCCGGACTGTGGCGGCCGTCTGAAACACGCGACCGTGTCGTTCGGACAGTCACTGCCCGCGGACGTCCTGCAGGCTGCCGCGCGCTGGGCTCGCGAAGCCGATCTGTTTCTGACTCTGGGATCGTCGCTGGTTGTGGAACCCGCCGCCAGCCTTCCCCGCATCGCGAAGCAGTCCGGCGCTCATCTGGTGATTCTGAACCGCGACGAGACGCCGCTTGATTCCATCGCCGATCTCGTCGTCAACGCTCCGCTGGGAGCTGTGTTCCAGGCGATTTCGAATCTTTGTCAAGACTGAGTGCATACAACACACCAGAATGCCGTTTACACCCACTCACATCATCGCCGTTGTTCCGCTGGCTGGCGTTTTTCGCACAGTGCCGTTTTCCGCGCTGGCTGTCGGCGCGATGGTGCCGGACCTGCCGATGTTTGTTGGCCTGTTTTCGTACGCCGAAGCACATTCCCTGCACGGACTGTTCACAACGTGCCTGCCTTTGGGACTGGCGGCTTTCGTTGTCTTCGAACTGATCATGCGGCGACCGCTGCAGGCGGCGCTGCCGGCGTGTGTGCAGTCGAGAATGAAGCCGCCACTGTCGCATTCGCGGGACGTTTCTGTGACTCAACTGGTGCTGGCATGCGTCTGCATTCTGATCGGAGCAGCGACGCATGTATTCTGGGATTCGTTTACGCACGCAGGACGCTGGGGGACTGTTGTATTTCCCGTGCTGAATTCTTCTGCAGGCATCGCCGGACTTCAGATGCCCGCCTATAAGATTGCGCAGCATGGCAGTTCGGCCATAGGACTTCCGCTGCTGCTTGCGGTCTGGATTCGTTCGCTGCGGCGAACTCCACCGGATGAACGGCGCGTTGTTACCATCAGCCCGATACTAAGATATGGCCTGTGGGGATTGCTCCTTGGTGTGCCAATCGTGCTACTGGCTTCCGCGATTCGGTCAAACGGCCCTCTTGAGTACCGCGCTTTCGTTGCAGCAACCCGGACAATTTCCATTCTGCTGGTTGCGTTCGCGACGTACGCGTTACTTTTCCAGGCGGCTGCGATTGTCGGGCGGCGTTCACGGCAGCGGCAGATCGGCGAAGTTCCGGGCGACTGAGGCCCGGGAACGCGGGATGTTCGTAGTCGGGCTCCTCCGGAGACTGGCATTCCAGGAAGCCACCTTACCGGCGCCGCTTCCGGGAGGAAGTCACACGGGCGGAGCGAAGTGCAGAACGGGCCGAACGCGCAATCGACGTGCGGCCATCGCAGATCGATCAACGCGCCGTCTGCCCGCCCCCGAACTTGCTTCGCTCGTTCGAACCCTCCCATTCGGCCGTCGGCCGGGAGGGGTTGCTTGCGGGCGGTCCGGGGAGATAGGTCGCATGCGCGGCGCGCGTTGTCAGTCCGGGCGAGCCTTGCCGATTGCCATCACGGACAGGCCGGTGATGAAACCGAACAGCGGATCGGTGACGCGCGCGAGTCTGGGAAGCCAGCGGTCGGCGGACCGCATCTGGCGATTCACGGAATCGTCCGCCAGGCCGGCGTCGTTGCGACATCGGTTGTGATACCACCAGCCGGCGGCTCCGGTCATGTTCAGATAACGCGTTCGATGAACGATCCAGCCGGCGGCGCGCAGTGCTTCGGCGGCGCGTCGGCGTGAGTAGCGGCGGAAGTGTCCTGCTTCGGAATCCATCTTTCCAAACAGCCACTGGTGAGCGGGCACGATCAGCGCCAGCATCGCGTGCGGTGCGACGGCGTCCTTCATCCATCGCAGCGCAGCGATATCGTCTTCGATGTGTTCCAGCACATTGAAACACACAATCGAATCGGCTCTGAAGTCGGCGATTGCGCGGACGCTGGCTTCGTCGGTGAGATCCACGATTTCCGCGCGCACGGCGTCGTCGTCGACGAAACGATTCCGCACGGCGTCCAGACACGCCGGGTCGATATCGGTGGCCAGCACCTGACGATCAATCTCCCGCAGCATGGCCGTGTATGTTCCGTAACCGACTCCGATCTCCCAGACGCGATCACCCAGATACCTCTGGACGCAGCGGAACAGATAGCGCGGATACGCCTGCATGTCGCGCATGGCAGGGCTCATGGTGTCCGCACCTGTCGGAAGCGGGTCACCGCCGCTGCCCGGCTGTGATTCAGACTGCATCCGGCGTATCTCCGTCGCGGATCACTGTGCCGTCACCGCGTGGACTGTCGGGCGGCCGATCGCCGGCTTTCGTGCTGTTGTTCGTATCTGAGCGCGACTGCGATCCCGGCACGTCGTCAAAGACTCGCCGCTGAGGCATGACGGCAACCGCCAGGAACCCCAGTCCCAGAACCAGGGCAGCGGCGGAAGCGGCGACAACGGCACACAGAAACCAGACGGCACTTTTCCACAGAACGGCGGCAATTCCGCACCACAGGGCCAGCACAGCGAAGGGGGTGGCCAGCAGCAGAAACATTTTGACGGGATTACAGCGCAGGATTGCTTCGACAATGATCTGCAGAGCTCGCAGTGAATCCCTCACGTGACGGACTTTCGACCGCCCTTCCCGCTGACCGTATTTGATCGCGATGTAGTGCACGCTGAGATCGTTGTGCAGATACGCCAGCGTCGAAGTCGTGGTGAAGGAACAAGGAGAGCAAGCAAGGAGAGCAAGCAAGGACAAGCAAGCAAGGGACAAGCAAGCAAGGACAGACAAGCAAGGACAGGCAAGCAAGGACAGACAAGCAAGCAAGGAAGCAAGGAAGGAGAAGAGGAAGCAAGCAAGGACATGCATTGTAAATAGCGGTAAGAAGGCAACCAGCGAGCTGATGAACAAGACTTTTTTCAGGGCCTACCCGCTGCAGCCGTTTAGATTGCTGAGCTTCTTGACGCCGCGAGATTCTGCCATGCGGTTGATTTCAGAACGCTGTCGGGAGGCGCCCAGAACCTGCCAGTCGGAGGCGCGTTAAGACCGGCCATTTGAGCGAAGGGCGTGATTGTCATCCAGGCTTCAGCATTTGCGTGCTGAAGGAGATGCCGGGTGTCAAACGAACTCACAATGGCTACAGTCAGTTCCATCGTTACGTTGATCGAGGGCGGTTATTCGGATCGTCACATAGCTGCGGTTCTTAACGTTGATCGGGGCACCGTCGCAAAATATCGGCGGCAGGTTCAAAACCCGCCAAACGCGCCTCCCGGGTCTGAGGCCGATTTGCCTGGTCCGAAGACGGACTCACCGCAGAAGCGGGCGACCGGTCCGGACAGCCGGTGTGAGCGTCATCGCGAGCTGATCCTGCAGAAGCTGGAGCAGGGACTGACGGCCCGGCGAATCTACCAGGATCTCGTCGACGAATATGGCTTCGCCGCGAAGTATCACAGCGTGCGGCGATTTGTCGCGCGGCTTGTGCAGAAGACTCCGCAGCTTGTGAGGCGGATGGAAGTTGAGCCGGGCGAGGAAGCGCAGATTGATTTCGGTACGGCAGCTTATGTCAAGACCTCAGACGCAACGAGACGTCGGCCGTGGGTGTTGCGAGTGGTGCTCAGTCATTCACGCAGCGCGTACAGCGAGGCCGTTTATCAGCAGTCCACGGAGAACTTCATTCGCGTCCTGGAAAACGCGTTCCGTTACTTTGGCGGCGTGCCGAGAAAGCTCATCATCGACAACCTCAAGGCGGCTGTGAAGAAGGGTGACTGGTATGACCCCGAAGTGCATCCGAAGCTGCAGTCGTTCGCACAGCACTACGGAACCGTGTTCCTGCCGACGAAGCCGTACACGCCACAGCACAAGGGCAAGGTGGAATCGGGCATCAAGTATGTGAAGAACAACGCGCTGGCCGGTCGCGTGTTTCGCAGTCTGGAAGAGCAGAACGCGCACCTGCTCGACTGGGAACAGCGGGTGGCCGACACGCGGATTCACGGCACCACGAAACAGCAGGTCGGCAGTCAGTTCGAAGTTGCTGAGAGAGCGGCGTTAGTTCCGCTGCCGACAGATGTGTTTCCGGCGTTTCATGAAGGCCGGCGGTCGGTCAGTCGCGACGGACATATCGAAGTCGCCAAAGCGTATTATTCGATGCCGCCGGAGTATGTCGGCTGTCGTGTGTGGGTGCGGTGGGACGCGCGACTGGTTCGCATCTTCAACGACCGCTGGGAACAACTCACAGCGCATGCGAAGTGTGAACCGGGACGCTTCTCGACGAACCCGAATCACATTCCGAAGAAGCGTGTCTCCGCCGTCGAACGCGGCACCGACGCACTGCTGAAAGAAGTTGCGAAGATCGGTGACGACGCGCGGCAGTGGTCCGCAGCGATGGTTCAGACGCGGGGAATCGAAGGCGTTCGCGTGCTGGCCGGACTCAAGGCGCTGGCGAAAAAACACGATTCCGCGGCTTTATACTGGCCGCGGCGAACGCTGATACTTCTCGCACTTCTTCATGCCGCGGGCCAGAATACCTCAAATTGCCCCGCTCGGGCTTTAAACAGGGCCTGCCATAAGGCTCTGAGCTGCGGAGCCTTCCGGCTGAAAACGATTCGTGAACTGCTGAAGCGTGACGACGGGACGACGCAGCAGCAGTTCGATTTTCTCGCAGAACATCCCGTCATCCGACCCCTGAGCGATTACTCCCTGGAGTCACTCGCCGCATTCCGAAAGGACCGAATCCGATGAAATCATCACTCACTGAAGCGCTGAAACAACTGCGACTGAGCGGCGTTGTGCAGAGTCTCGACATCCGACTGCAGGAGGCCACGTCCAACCGACTGACTCATGCCGAATTCCTCGAACTGATCGTGCAGGATGAACTGTCCGTACGACATGATCGTGCGGTGGAACGTCGCACACAATCGGCCCGGTTTCGTGATCAGAAGCTGCTTGACGATTTTGACTGGGACTTCAATCCGTCACCACGACGCAAACAAGTCTTTGATCTGGCGGCCGGTGAATTCGTCCGGCGTCACACGGACGCACTCTTTGTTGGTCCCCCGAATCCAGGTTCATAATACACACCTCGCGAAGTTGTTACTTAAACGGGAATTGTGTCTGGCCGGCCGCGCGACGCGGGATCTTTCGGCCGCTCAGGATGGCCTGAACGGCGGACTGAACGTCCCCAAGCTGCAGATCTTCGCGGCGAATCAGCCATGGTGCACCGGCGACAACCTGCCTGGCCGGAAGCAGGTTCTGCTCGATCAGGCGGCGCACGGAAGCCGCGCTGACGCCGAGTGTTCGGCCCGCATCCTGAAGCGTCATGTACTCGGAATCTTCGTCAGCCGAATACGGCTCTACGCCGAGACGATTCCGCAGCGAAGCCACGCGGGATGCGATCCAGGTTTTCCCGCGGCCGGTCTTCAGGCCCAGTCGATTCAGAATCGCGGCGATGTCTTTGTCGCGACAGACCCGCGCCAGTTCCGGCAGCAAGTCCGTCACTGTGCGATCGGTGCGGTAGCGATGCTGTCCCGTCCGGTTCTTTGCGACGCGCAGTTGCGTATGCACGCCGCCGGACCAATGCAGCGTCATCGTCACTTCCGGCGGATCGTTGCTCACATCCACAACAATTTCTTCGAGGACGGTTCGCAGAATCCTCTTCTTCAGCGATTCACCGGCCTGCGAATGATGCCATGCCGTTTCCAGATCCTGACCGAGCCGTAGTAAGC
>JAWKUA010000039.1 GCA_041398785.1 Planctomycetaceae bacterium
TCGACGGTGACGGAGACCACGACGTCATCACGTCGCTGAATGCTCACGAATTCGGGCTGGCATGGTACGAAAACACGGGCACGAAGGACGGCGAGATTCAGTTCACTCAGCACCTGATTATGGGCGACAAGCCGGAAGATAACGAATTTGGCGTCGTGTTTTCCGAACTGCATGCCGTGCAACTCGCTGACATCAACGGCGACGGATTGCAGGACGTCGTCACGGGCAAGACGTATTGGTCGCACCACACACAAAGTCCGATGTGGGATGCCGGAGCTGTCGTGTATTGGTTCGAACTGCGCCGCGGAGATCATTCCGACGATCCGGTGCAGTGGATTCCTCACCAGGCCGATGACGATTCCGGCATTGGTCGAGGACTGTTCGTCGGCGACATCAACAACGACGATCTGATCGATATCGTCGCCGGAGGCATGAAGGGAACTCACGTGCTGACTCATTCGCGCCGTGAAGTCACGAAGGCCGAATGGGAAGCCGCTCAGCCGATGCCTCGCCGGGAACTCGCCGACGGGCTGTCTCCGGAAGAAGCAGCGGCTCACATGACCGTGCCGCCCGGCTTTCACGTGCAACTTGCCGCTGGAGAACCGATGGTCCATCAGCCGATCGCGTTCACATTCGACGATCGCGGCCGACTGTGGCTCGCCGAAGCATACACCTACCCGAATCGCGCCGAACAGGGTCAGGGCAAGGACAAGATCGTGATTCTGGAAGACACCGACCTGGACGGCGACTTCGACACGCGAAAGGTCTTCATCGAAGGATTGAATCTGGTCAGCGGCCTGGAAGTCGGCTTCGGCGGAGTCTACGTCGGAGCGGCTCCGTACCTGCTGTTCATTCCCGACGCTGACGCAGACGACAAACCGGATTCGCCCGCCGCTGACTGGCAAACGCCGGACGTGCAGTTTCCCAAAGACGTTCCCGCCGGAACCACTGTGCTGCTCGACGGATTCGGCTGGCACGACACTCACGAAACTCTGAATGCCTTTATCTGGGGACCGGACGGCTGGCTGTACGGCTGCCACGGTGTTTTCACGCATTCCCGCGTCGGCAAGCCGGGAACGCCTGACGACGAACGCACGCCGCTTAACGCCGGAGTCTGGCGGTATCATCCGCAGCGACACGAATTCGAAGTGTTCGCTCACGGTACCAGCAATCCGTGGGGAGTCGACTTCAACGAAAAAGGCGACGCATTCATCACGGCCTGCGTGATTCCTCATCTGTGGCACATCATTCCGGGAGGCCGCTATCAGCGGCAGGGCGGCCAGCATTTCAACAAGTACACCTACGACGACATCAAGACGATCGCCGACCACGCTCACTACACCGGCAACATCCGCGATCACGCATGGTGGGGCCATGAACCCGGCATCAACGCCTCCGTCGACGCAGCCGGCGGCGGGCATGCTCACTGCGGAGCGATGATTTACCTCGGCGACAACTGGCCGGAGGAATACCGCGGCAAGCTGTACTTCAACAACATCCACGGCAACCGAGTCAACTGCGACATTCTGGAACCAAATGGCTCCGGCTATGTCGGGCGTCACGACAAGGATTTCCTGAAGGCGAATGACCGCTGGTTCCGCGGCATCAACCTGAAGTACGCGCCGGACGGTTCGGTGTACCTGATCGACTGGTACGACAAGAACGCGTGCCACCGCACCAACCCGGAAATCTGGGACCGCACGAACGGTCGCATCTACCGCATCGTCTACGGTGACCGAAAACCGGAACGCGTGAATCTCGGTGCGATGAGCCGCGCCGAACTGGTGGAATTGCAGCTACACGACAATGAGTGGTTTGTCCGAATGTCGCGCAGGCTGTTGCAGGAACGAGGGTTGCCAGAAACAGAAGCCGAAGCACATCGCGAACTAACAGTGCCACTTTCCGATTTCATTGGCCGTAGTCATGTGACAGAAGGCGCAATTGATGAGATCCCGCTCCACCCAAAGTATGGTCGAAACGTGTATCGGTTCTTCTGGCTGATTAACGTGCTGTACGAGGGACGTCTCGATGTAGCCGCCCGAGAGCGGCTAGACATAGAACAGCTCAAACTGGTGCACGGCTTGAATGACGCGTCAAAGGACACCGAGTTCACGGCACTGCTCGCGTGGCTTGCAACGGAAACGCGACCAGACACCGATCAAACGATTGAAATGGTGACACGTCTTGCAGGAAGCAGCATTGCTCGCACCCGACTTGTCGCGGCATCAGCCCTGCAGAAAATTCCTGTTCATCTCCGCTGGAAGATTGCCGAAGCGGCTGCTCGCTCACGCCGAAGACGCCGATGACCACAACCTGCCGCTGATGTATTGGTACGCCATCGAACCGCTGGTTCCCGCCGACCCGCCGCGGGCGATGGAGCTGGCTCAGAAGTCGAAAATTCCGCTCGTCACTCGCTACATCATTCGCCGAGCGTCCGAGTCCGACGCTACGATCTCGCCGGTTGTCGAGCTTCTCGGCAAGACACCAACCCCCGACATGCAGCAGCTTGTCATGGACGAAATGCTGGCCTCGTTTGAAGGCCGAGTCGGAATTCCGATGCCTCAGGCATGGAACACGGCCTACGACAAACTGGCGAAGAGCGACCAGCAGACCATTCGCGACAAAGCCGATCAACTGGCCATTCTGTTCGGCGATCAGCGAGTCTTCCCGCGCATGCGCGATCTGCTGGCCGATTCGTCGCAGGATGTTGAACGGCGTCAGCAGGCTCTGAACGTGCTGGTGCGAGGCCAGGACAAGGCGTCGGCTTCCGTCTTGCTGTCCGATGCCGTTCTGAACAACGAAACGCTGCGATCGTCCGCCGTGAAGGCACTCAGTACGCTCGGCAATGAACGCGTTTCAGAAACGCTGCTGAATCGTTATTCCGACTTCGACGAAGAAACACGCAAAGACGTCATCAGCACGCTGGTTTCTCGGCCGGCGTGGACCACGGATTTGCTGAACGCGATCGGAACCGGCCATGTTCCGTCAGCGGACCTGCACGCGTATCACGTGCGGCAGATCCTGTCGTTCAACAATTCCGGCATCAACGACCTGCTGAAACAGCACTGGGGCGAAATCCGTGAATCCAGCGCTGATCGGCAGCAGTTGATCGCGGACTGGACTGCAAAGCTGACTCCCGACGTGATTCAGAGTGCTCACCTTGGCAACGGCCGGCGGCTGTTCAACAAAACCTGTCAGAACTGTCACCGGCTGTTCGGCGAAGGAGGCGAAATCGGCCCGGACATCACTGGTTCCAACCGAGCCAACCTGGACTACATTCTGCACAACGTTCTGGACCCCAGTGCCGTCATCGGCCGCGACTACCGCATGACCGTGCTGGTTCTGGACGACGGTCGAGTCGTCAGCGGCCTGGTCAAACAGGAATCCGACAGCGCCGTCACGATCCAGACGATCAACGACAAAGTGGTCGTGCCGCTGAAGGATATCGAAGAAAAATTCCTGTCCGACGTGTCGATGATGCCCGATCGCCAGCTTGACGCGATGACGTTTGCGGAAGCTCGCGACCTGATCGCGTACCTGGGCAGCGAGACGCAAGTCGCCATGTCCGGCCCGCCGTCACCAATCGAAAAAGCAACGGGCAAAGTTCCCGGAGCGATCGAAGGCGAAGGCATGAAGATCATCGAAAAGACTGCCGGCAGCGCTGCCAGCCAGGGAATGGGCGGCTTCCCGAAGGATAAGTGGAGCGGCAACGATCAGTTGTGGTGGACGGGAGCCAAACCCGGCGATCGTCTGTCGCTGGAAGTTCCCGTCTCCAGCGACGGAACCTACGACCTGGAAATCGTGCTCACGAAAGCCCGCGACTACGGCGTTGTCAGTCTGTCGCTGGACGACAAAGTTCTGGACGCCGGCGTCGACTGCTTCAACAACCCGGACGTGATCACAACGGGAGTCCTGACCTACCGCGGCCTGGAACTGAAGAAAGGTGCGCACCGGCTGACTCTGGAAATCACCGGAGCCAACCCGCAGGCAGTGAAGGCCTACATGGCGGCGGTGGACTACGTGCGCGTTGTCGCTGCAGCTGCGGTGGAAGAGTAGAGCAAGTCGACAGACTGGGACCCGGCGGCAACTCCGTCCTTCCCGTCGTCGGCATTCCTGCGGTCATTGCGAGCCGCCGGTGATCGCCGCAGGTTCGGGTTCGATCGCCCAGCACGCGACGCGCTGATTGTTCGGATGGACAATCAGCGGCGGACGCCGCAGGTGGCACTGATGTTCAGCAATGCTGCAGCGCGTCACGAACGGGCATCCGATTGGCGGATGCATCGCGCTGGGAATCTCACCCTCCAGCATGAACTCTTCCCTGCGTTCCGCCGGGTCGTTGATGGGGTTGGATTTCAGCAGTGCCTGTGTGTAGGGATGCTTTGCGTCGCGATGAATGTCGTCGCACGCGAGTTCCTCAGCCACGGTTCCCAGGTACATCACCATCATGCGATCGCAAAAGTGTTCCACGACTTTCAGGTCGTGAGAGATGAACATGATGGTCAGGTGAAACTGCTCCCGCAGGTCCATCAGCAGATTCAGAATCTGCGCCTGCACGGACACATCCAGCGCGGAAACCGGTTCGTCGGCAATCAGGAATTCCGGCTTCACCGCCAGAGCCCGCGCAATGTTAAGCCGCTGCCGCTGACCGCCGGAAAACTCATGCGGGTAGTGATCCTTCGCGTCCTTCTGAAGCCGCACGGTTTCCAGAAGTTCCTCCACATAGCTTTGCGTCGCCGATCGCGACACGATGTCGTGAAAGCGAATCACTTCGCTCAGCATCTGCCCCGCCGTCATCCGCGGATTCAGGGACGAGTAGGGATCCTGAAAGACAAACTGCATCCGCCGCCTAATGGGCATCAGGTGGCGATGACTGAATCGTGTGATCTCGAAGCCGTCAAAACGAATCGACCCGCTGGTTGGTTCGATGAGCCGGATCATCATCTTGCCGAGCGTCGATTTGCCGCACCCGGATTCGCCGATGACGCCCAGAGTTTCTCCTTTTCAATCTGCAGGCTGACGCCGGACACGGCCTGAACCGTGTTCACAACTTTGTTCAGGACGCCTCCGTGGACCGGAAAGTGCTTCACCAGATCTCGAACTTCGATATACGACAAGAGAACGGTTTCCTTTTCTTCAGCGGAATGAACGACGACGCGGCGGCGAGTCAGCCGGTTGGCCGGCGGTCTTTGTGTACCGGAAAGTGACACCGAACCGTCCTGCGATCGGCGAGTCGTTCCAGCAGCGGCATTTCAGATTCGCAGCGGGCCTGGCACAGCGGGCAGCGGTCAGCAAAACGGCACGCCGCGGGCATGCTGGTCAGTGCCGGAACAAGTCCCGGAATCGTCGCCAGCCGCTGACCCTTCCTTCGGCCGCCGGAACGGGGAATGGAATCCAGTAGCGCCTTTGTATACGGGTGCGCCGGATTGTGGAACAGGTCCATCACGGGAGCCTGTTCCACGACCTGTCCGGCGTACATCACAACAACACGATCACACGTCTGGGCGACGACGCCCATGTCATGCGTAATCAGCATGACCGACGTACCGGTCCGCTGGCGAAGGTCGTTCATCAGCTTCAGAATCTGAGCCTGAATCGTGACATCCAGCGCGGTGGTGGGTTCGTCAGCAATCAGAATCTTCGGTTCACAGGCCAGCGCCATCGCGATCATCACGCGCTGCCTCATCCCGCCCGACAACTGATGCGGATAGTCGCGGTATCGATTCGCGGGCGACGGAATTTCGACCATGTCCAGCAGTTCCAGCACCCGCTCGCGCCGCTGCCGGCGGTTCAGCCGGGTGTGATAACGCAGAGCTTCATCAAGTTGCCAGCCAATCGTGAACACCGGGTTCAGCGCCGTCATCGGTTCCTGAAAAATCATCGCGATGCGGTTGCCTCTCAGGTCGCGCATCCGCCGGTCGCTGAGCCCAAGCAGGTTCTCGCCGTCCAGCAGCACCTGACTCTCCTGATCGTAGACCGTGACGTGTTCCGGAAGCAGGCGCATGACGGATTTGCACGTGACGGATTTCCCGCAACCGCTTTCTCCCACGATTCCCAGCGACTCACCGCGAAACAAATCGAAGGAAACATTGCTGACGGCGGTGATCAGTCCGCGATCGGTACGGAACCGCGTCGTCAGATTTCGCACAGATAGCGCAACGCCGCCGGAAGCCTGGTTCGCGTGTCGGGAATTGGCAATGCTGCCGGCGGAAGCTGAAGTCATTTCAAGAGTTCGCGAGACCAAAGGCCGGTGGACTGTGATGTCGGACAACTGTGACACACAGCGACTGTCCGGTTCTAAACATGCCGCGGGTCGAACACATCCTGCAGAGCGTCGGAAACGATGTTGAACGCCAGCACCAGAACCAGCATGAACACCGTCGCTGCGCCGATCTGCCAGAAGAAACCGTTGATCACTTCGTAGCCCGAATTGCTGATCATTGTTCCCCAGCTGGGAACGTTTTTCACACCCAGCCCCAGAAAGCTGAGAATGACTTCCGACTTAATCGCCCCGATGAACAGCAGAGAAAAATTGATCAGCATCAGGTAGGCGACATTGGGCAGCACGTGACGAAACAGGATCCGCAGCCGGCCGAATCCCATGACGGTTGCCGCCTGGACGTATTCCAGTTCGCGGATCTTCAAAGTCTCACCGCGAATCACGCGGCACGGTCCGATCCAGAACGTCGCGATAAACGCCACATACACCGGAAACAGGGTGTCTCCAATCAGCCTGCCGCCCATCCAGTCGGAGAACCGTTCGCTCGTCCACCGGTTCAGACGGTCGTCAATCGCAGTACCGGAAAACACGTGAGCCAGCAGGATCAGCAGCACCAGATTCGGTATGGAAGCCAGTGTGGTGTACAGCCAGGTGACAAGCCCATCGACCCATCCGCCCCAGAGTCCTGCGGCCATTCCCAGCACTGTTCCGATCGCGACCGAAGCCAGTCCCGTGACCGCACCGACCATCACAGCAATCTGAATCGCATAGACCGCTCGAAAGAAGATCGATCGTCCCTGGCGATCGGTGCCCAGCAGCAGCGCCGCTGACTGCCGGAACGCATCGAGCGACTCCAGCGGTTCGTACAGGCGATCGACTTCCGACTCCAGCGCCTGAATTTCGGCAGTCAGTGACTCATCCGAAAACTGTTCGTCACCCAGCTTCCGATCCAGTGCATCCAGTACCGCGAAACTCCGTTCCGTTCTTTGCGTGAATTCCGCCACTGAAAGTTCCGCGGGACGACGGTACCCCACGCGTTGAAGATCCTGGATTGCCTTTTGAGGGTCGGGTTTCTTCAGGGCGCTGTCGATGTATTGAATCCACCACTCGGCTTTCATCAACCGATCTTCCGCGGGCGGCGTGATGTAAAACCCCGGCACATGCATCGGGCCGAACCTTGCCGTTGCCGCTTCTTCGTTCACCGGCCAGCCGATCAGCAACAGCACCGCCACTGCGAAGTAAACAAGAATCACGAATAGCGATGCCACGGCCAGCTTGTGTCGCAGAAAACGCCGCTGAAACCGCCGATATGCGGACTCCCGCGTCATGACAACCTCACACGGGGGTCCACAAGTGCGTAAAGAACATCGGTCAGCACATTGCTGGCGATGTAGATCCCGGCAAAGATCGCGGTAAACGCCTGAATCACGGGAAAATCATTGTGTTCCACTGCCAGAATCAGACGCAGTCCCATGCCCGGGATTCCGAAATAGGTTTCCAGCAGAAAGCTGCCGGTGATAAGAAACGGCAGCGTGATGACCACTCGCGTGATGATCGGAATCATCGCGTTCTTCAGCATGTGAACAAACATCAGCCGAAGACGCCCGACACCCTTGGCCACCGCCGTGGTGATGTAGTCGCGCCCCGTTTCTTCAACCATGACAGCCCGATAGAAGCGAGTGTCATAGCCCATCGCCACGACCACATTGATCAGCACGGGAAGCAGGCAGTATTGAGGCCAGACGCGAAACAGATAATCGGAAACGGTCGTGTCCCTGTTGACATCGTAGCCGTGGATGGCGAATACCTCCCGTCCCATGATCCGCTTCAGTTCGAAGGCTCCGAAATACTGACCCAGAATTACATAGGCCAGAAAACTGATGCTCATCCCGAACACCGCAGTCACCATCAGCGTGCGGTCGGGCCAGCGACCGCGATACCAGGCGGACAGGATCGCCACCGATATCGACAGCAGCGTTGTGATGACCAGAGCCGGCAGGGTGATGGCCAGACTGGGACCGACAGCGTCACGAAGCAGTTCGCCGACTTCAAATCCCGGGTAATCCCAGCTCTCTTCATCGAATGACAGCGTCACCACGCGCCCGACAAACAGGGCGTATTGAACGATAAACGGTCTGTCCAGGCCCATGGCCTTCCGCTTGTCGTGAATCTCTTCCTGTGAGGCGTTCTTGCCCAGGTACTGATAGACGGGGTCATTGACGCGCAGCGCCAGCATGACAAGCAGAATGATCCCCAGATACACGGGGATATTGTACAGAATCCGTCGGAATACATAGGCCCACATGGAGCTGCTTTCGACGAGTGGTCAGGGCTTTAGAACAATATGGCTTCGCGGAACACAGGCGGACACACGGATCACCGCAGGGATTCGTCGATGTCCAGATACTTGTACCAGTTGTCAAACACTTCCACGGGTTTCATATTCTTCAGATGTGGGCGCACCACGTAGAACCGGGTTCTGGCCATGGACCCGGCACAGGGACAGTCTTCCAGAACCATGTCCCGCATCCTGCGGCAGATTTCTGTTCGTTCTTCTGACGGCGACATGCTGAGAATCTGTTCGTACAACCTGTCATAGTCAGGATTCTGGTAATTGAAATGATTGCTGCCCGGTGATTCATAGGGCCCGTAGAACAGCGCCAGATTGTTTTCCGCGTCCGGATAGTCGGATCCCCAGGCGAACGAAAAAAAAGGTGCCTGTTTGCGGTCGACGGTCTGCATCAGCGTGGAAAAGTCCACCAGGTGTTCGCGAATGCGGATATTGACCCTGGACAGTTGCTTTTTCAGCATTTCCGTCTGTTCCGCATAATTGCGACCGCGTGCGACGTAGTAGTCAATCACCGGCAGACCCCTGCCGTTCGGATAACCGGCCTCTTCCAGTAATTCCCGCACGCGTTCCAGGTCAGGTCCTCGAAATGAAACCGGGGCAGCACCATTCGGCGGGTGTCCGGCCATTCCCGGCGGAATCGGACCGTCATAGACGACATTCAGACCGTTGTAGAATGACTGGTTGACTTCATCCCAGTCCTGAGCCAGGCAGATGGCCTGGCGCAGAGCCTTCTTTTGCGGGGTGTAGCCTCCCAGCAGTTCGTCGTCCATATTGAAGCCCTTGAAGATGAAGTCCAGCAGTCTCACCTTGTAGCCGGTGATGCCGCTGTCCTTCATGGATCGGCGCAGTTCGTGAGTGCGCGGATTGAAGGCTTCTGGATAGTTCTCGGCCGGCACCTGGCTATAGTCGAGACCGCCGCTGCGAAAGACCAGCCAGCCGGGCTGGTCCTGAACAAAGAAGATTACGTGAATTTCATCCAGAAACGGCAGCCGCCGCCCGGCCGCCTGAGTTCGCCCGGCCGCGACATCTTCGGGCATATGTTCCAGCGGATAAAAGCACTGGTGGTAATTCGGGTTTCGGCGATACGTAATGCTGACACCAACCTTCCAGTCACCGTCCTTCATCAGGTAGGGACCTGTTCCCACGGGATGCCGTACGAATTTTTCGCCATAGAACTCCACGGCTTCACGCGGGACGATGGCTGTCTGGAACATCGCCAGAGTCCACAGAAAGCGGCTGACAGGCCGAATTAGTTCGACTTCAAAATGATGGTCATCTATGATTCTCATGCCGGTAACGGGAGCGTTGTAGTCAAACCTGTCTGCTTCGTTCTGAATGTCGCGGTACTCGTCGAACCCCAGGATCGTGTTTTCCATCAGCCACCACGACTTGGATTCCGTGTTCCTGTCGGCGATTCGCTTCCAGGAATAAAACACGTCGGACGCTATCAGTTCGCGGCCGATTCCGTCGGGAAAGCACGGGTCATCCTGAAACCGGATTCCCTTTTTCAGCGTGAAGCGGTACGTGATGTTGTCGTCCGTTTGAGGCATCTCCTGCAGCAGCAGCGGTTCCAGCTCAAAGGGTCGCACCAGATACTTGTATTGCAGCAGCGGTTCGTAGACCTGACTGATGCAGCGGTTTTCATAGACGCTGGAGCCGCGTACGGGATCGAAGGTCTTCGGGCCGTCCGACCGCAGCGGAAACCGGCCGACCTTCAGAGTGCCGGAATCCAGCCGCTGCTGATAGGCGTCACGAAACGCCAGCTCGTCGGCTTCTGTCCACCTGCGATCCGCTGTTTCAACGGTGGTGATATCGGATGCCGGTGCCACAGGCTCCGATTCGGCAGCCGTGATGAACGTAGCCGATGTGCACAGCACGCACGCCCGGACGATTGCCGAAAACAACAGGCCACAGTTGCGATGCAAACAGCGAATCATGACCACCCTGGAACGCTTTCACAGGTGATGAAACTGATACCGTCCGCGAAAGGTAGGCCCCATGCACCGCAGCACGCAAGGTCATCTGACGAGTCGCCGTCCGTGCGGACCGTCAGACACGCAGCGCCCTGGCTTCGAAACGGCATCACGTTTCGGACAACAGACGGGAACGATCGGGTCACGTGCGCAGAGGCTCACGCTGAAGCGCCGCGGGGGGTTGCCCAGTGGTCGTCGCGATATGTGCGACGCACCAGTGCGCTGGCTTCGTCGTCACCGGAAATCTGTTCGTTCGTACTGTCGAACTGCAGCACGCGACCGGTCCGCGCGGCGATGTTGGCCAGGTGAACGACGGTTGCCGCCAGGTGTCCGGCCTGAATGTCCGCGTGCAGCGGCGCGTCGCCGCGAATGGCGTCCAGGAAGTTGTTGTGGTGAGCGACCAGGTCAGCCGCCCCGCTGCGTTCGGCGATGAGCTGATTTTTCGGCCCATACAGCCGCCAGCCGACGGTGTGTCCGCAGATCAGCATTCCGTTTGTCCCGTACCAGGCCGCTCCGTTTTCGTAGCCTTCCTGAACGTAGGGGCTCCAGATGCGCTGCTCGAACACAAATTGCCTGCGCTTGCCGTCCGCGCCGGGGGCGTATTCGAAGACCGCGTACTGCGTATCGGGAAACTGCTGATCGTCGTCGAAGAAATACTTGCCGCCGAAACATGCCACACGTTCCGGATGCTGTTGCACGGCCAGTCCCCACAGCGCGACGTCGATGTCGTGGACGCCGTCATTGCCGATGTCGCCGCAACCGAAGTCGTACCACCACCGCCACACGCTGTGCAGCAGGTTCTTCTGGTACGGAACCATCTTCGCCGGTCCGACCCAGGTGTCGAAATCGAGTTCCTCAGGAACCGCCGAAGGCTGCACATGTCCGATGGAACCGCGGCGCTGGCTGTTCCATGCCTTGGCGACCAGGACCTCGCCGATCTGGCCTTCGTGAACCCGCTGAATCGCTTCACGCACGCAATCGGTGCTTCGACTTTGCGTGCCGACCTGCAGCAGCCGACCGGTGCGTGCCACGGCGTCGGTCATCAGGCGACCTTCGCGAATGTTGTGACAACAGGGTTTCTCCACGTACACATGCTTGCCGGCATCCAGCGCCAGGATCGACGCGGGACCGTGCCAGTGATCCGGCGTCGCAATGAAGACCGCATCGACGCGTTTGTCGTCCAGCACGTGCCGGAGATCGCCGGATGATTGCGGACGCTTCCCGGTGGTGTCCTGAACATGAGCGGCCGCTTTTTCCAGCCGGTTCCGATCCACGTCGCAGACCCACGCGATTTCGACATCGTCGCGGCCCGCCAGATTCTTCAGATGCGATGTTCCCATTCCGCCGGGTCCAATGATGCCGACGGTCACTCGATCCGACTGCGCCGCTCGCGCGATGCCGCCGGAGGTTGCCGCTGCCAGCATGCCGACACCAACCTGACCAGGAAACTTCCGACGCGGTGATGCCATGAGGTTGCGCCCGTGACTGAGTCCGATGGGATGATTGCGGTTGAAAACACAATCGGCCCATGCGGATTTCCCTGCGGCTCGCGGATGAATGAGATCTCGGCTGTCGCACGCCTCAGCACGTTTCACCGGCTGGCCGCCGCGGTGAGTTTCCGGCAATTGGCCCGGCAGACTCCCTCGTTCCGCGGCAAAGCACGCTGACATCGGGATGACATATTCCGACCGGCTCTGCTACGGGGTTGCGAAACTTCGCGCCGTCAGCGGACGATCGCGGCCTTCGACCAGGACGATTTCCTGATCGGCCGCCAGGTTCTCGAATCGCTGCACGCGACCGCTTTGCCAGGTAACGACAAGTTCATCGGCCACGGGTGATCGCCCAAGCCCGAACCACAGCCTGCGTTCGTTCGAAACCAGATAGCCGCCGGAAGCCGCCAGTTGTCGCATCAGTGTTCGGTTTCCGGCGCGCACTGTGGCGACAGTGCCAAAGGCATCGCGGTTTGACTGAGTACCGATCAGCCGGATAACCAGCCGATGATTTTGCGCCGGCGTCTGATTGCTGAGCAGCGTCAGCGGGGAATGAATGTAGGAAACACAGAAGTCCTGCCGGCCGTCGCGGTTCCAGTCCAGTTCTGCAAGTCCGCGACCCAGCCCGCGAAAGTGAAAGAAGGGACCAAGTGTTTCGGCGGAAACTTCCGCGAACGTCCCGTCACCCAGATTGGCCAGAACCTGACTCGGCATCAGGTCGCGTTCGTCATCCGCTCCGTCCGGCGGAGGAGGAATGACGTGGCCGTTGGTGGCAACCAGATCTTCCCAGCCGTCGTTGTCTACATCGATGAACTGCGATCCGAACCCCAGCACGTTTGCCGTCGGCAGATGCAGCCGCGCCCTGCGGGTTTCGTCCAGAAATACCCCGCTTTCGTGCTGCAGAAACAGCGTGTCCGGATCATTCATGTAGGTTGTGACGAACAGATCCAGCCGGCCGTCACCGTTGGCGTCCCCGGCCGCGATACCCATCGAAGCGATGGCGCTGCCGTTGCCGTTGAACGCCACGCCGGCAACGACCCCCTGCTGTTCCAGTGAAAACTCCGCAGGATCCAGGGCGTTTGTGTTGCGGAACAGAAAATTGGGCGTGGAGTCATTTCCCACAAACACGCTCAGCCGCTGTTCGCTGTGAAAGTCGGCGACGATCAGACCCAGGCCGTTGCCGGTTGCGGAACTTACGCCCGACGATTCGCTGATGTCCTCAAACGTTCCGTTACCGGAATTCCGATAAAGCCGATTGCGAGCGGGCGGAAGGCCGTCCGGCGTGCAGCCGATTTCCAGCCCGTCGCGCTCACAGGGGTGATTGATGACGTACTCCCGGTCGAGATAGTTGACAACAAACACGTCCGGCAGTCCGTCACCCGACAGGTCGACGATGGCGGCACTGGCGGACCAGTCGTTTCCGTCGATGCCTGCCGTCGCTGACCAGTTGGAAAACGTCCCGTCGCCGTTGTTATGAAACAGGCTGTTGGGACCGAGATTCGTGACGTACACATCCGGCATGCCATCGCTGTCAAAGTCACCGATCGACACGCCGTGGCTCATGAATTCTTCGGACAGTCCCGCCACTGCGGTGACGTCATCGAATGTTCCTCGCCCGGTGCTGCGGTACAAGCGGTCCAGCGGCCGGCTTTCCGGCTCGGCGGCTCGCCAGAACGTTCCCTGAGCGACATACAGGTCCGGCCAGCCATCGCCCTCGAAATCAATTACTCCTTCACCGCCGCCAAGAGTTTCGATGACGTGTCGCATACGGTCGCGTTTGGTCGTGCCGTCAACATACGTGAAGTCGATTCCGGCAGACGCCGCGTCGTCGGAGAACCGCCATTGGCTCAGCCGGTCGTGAGATCCGGACGGCGGCGTGCCTTCAGGAAGGTCGGACGCTGGCGGCCAGTCGGGCAGCGCGAAGTTCGCGGCATTCAGTCGCAGCGCCGGCTGAGCGTCGCGGGCGATCAGTCCTTCGGACACGTCTAGCAGCGGAATCTCCGTCTCCAGAACTCGGCGCGTCCAGACGTCGGTGCCTGGAATCCGTTTCGCAATGTGAGCCCAGCCGGCCGCTTCCCAGTGCCGACCCAGTTGCTGAAGCAGTTCCGTCACGGCCCGGAAGTTCGCGGAATCCGGCGTTTCCTGAAGCAGATTCAGTTGCTGATCAAGTCGAAACAGAACCGGGACCAGCGCCGAAAACTCCGCCGCGCGATCCGTCTGTCCAAGTTGCAACAGGCACCCGCTGATCTGATGGTTGGCGCCGGCATAGTGGGGCGACCGAATCAAAGTCTCCAGAAAGCAGCGAACCGCCTCCGGCAATCTGCCCTCCCGCCGCGCCTGCAGTCCGCGAACCATCCAGATTTCCGGATGCTGTTCGTGCTCCGGCGTTACGGAATTGTTCCAGCGCAGAAACTGATCGCGATCTCCCGCATCCACGATCAGTCGACCCAGCCGCGCCCGTGGCTCCGCCAGCCGGGGATACCGCCGAACCAGTTCTTCGAGCACGGCGCGTGCACCTTCATCACGGCTTTCAATCAGATCGAAGCGGAGCCGTCCCAGTTCAATCAGCGCATCTGCGGGCGGATCTGCATTCCGCAGATCCTGTAACGCCGGATCAAGCCGGAAGTAGCGTTCCGGCGACGAGACCATGAACAGCTCATTCCCGCTGAAGTCTCCACGGAACAGCAGTTGCGCCAGAAACGGGACGGATTCCTGAACACGTCCTTCGGCCTGCAGCAGGAACGCGAGACGTCGATGGGCTTCCAGGTTTGATGGATCCCGCTGCAGGACGTCGCGAAAATGCCGCTCCGCCTCGTCGACCCGGCCGCGCGCCAGCAGATTGGTTCCTTGTCGCAGTTTCGCTGAAACCGCATGACGGCTGGCTGGCGGAACCCTGCTTAACATCGCATCGGACAAATCGAAGTCTGCGATCTCCGCAGCAGCATGCCCGGCCAGCAGCAGCGCTGCCGACGAATTCGGCGACTGCTGCAAGGCTCGATTTGCGGACGCCAGCGCGGCGTCGTAACGGTGAGCCGACAGGTTCCTTGCCGCGGAACTGACGGCCGCAGAAAGATCTTCGGGGTTAAGCGCAGGACACAGAACCAGCCAGACACCAATGACTGCCGCGGCGACAAGGACAGTCCGCACGGTTCGATCCGCGACATTCACCTGCCGGCAGTTCATGTCTGCCGACTTTCGATCGCCCGTTCATCCGACGAACGATGACCGGGAACTCCGCAACGGCGTTCTGTCAAAATCCCCCAGATTAGAAACCCGGTCCCCAGAAACAGCGCCACGATGCTTCCGGGAATCAGAACCTGCACGGCCGCTTCCTGATTGGGAAACGCGATCATGCAGGAATGAGCGTAGCACTGTTCGGCCACCAACAGCAGAATTGCTCCAGTCACAGTGCGCATGGGAATGGCCCCGAAATGCTTCGCCCGCCGGGTGCATCAACCGGAAAAATTCAGTTTCTGTACGTTATCGCAACCATTATCAGTGGGCAAATCAGGCGTCCACGGGCGCGGAGGCGGACGTCGCAGTTGAAGATTTCCCGGGCAACTCCGCTTACGACACCACCGAACGTTTACGACAGAATCTCCGAGATCACGCGGCCGTGGACGTCGGTTAGTCGGCGGTCGATGCCGGCGGTTCGGAATGTCAGGCGCTTGTGGTCGATACCCAGCAGGTGCAGCATCGTGGCGTGCAGGTCGTAGCACCAGGTTTCGCCTTCGGCTGTCTGGTAACCCATGTCGTCGCTGCGGCCATGGCTGATTCCGGATCTGATGCCGGCTCCGGCCAGCCATGTCACGAATGAGCCCCGGTTGTGATCACGGCCGACGCTTCCCTGAGCAAACGGCGTGCGTCCGAATTCCGTGGTCCAGATCACCAGCGTGTCTTCCAGCAGGCCGCGGGATTTCAGATCTGTGACCAGTGCGGCAATCGGCTGGTCGACGCTGGCGGCAATGGGTGGCAGTTCGTCAACAATGCTGGAATGATTGTCCCAGTTGTTGGTGGCTCCCTGCGGGCCGCTCCAGACCTGGACAAATCGCGTGCCGCGTTCGATCAGCCGCCGGGCCAGCAGACATCGCCGGGCGAAATCTTCTGTCACGGGGTTATCCATGCCGTACGCTTTTTGAGTCGCCGGGGATTCCGCCGCGAGATCGAACGCTTCCGGAGCGCTGAGCTGCATCTTTGCCGCCAGTTCGCCGGCCGCGACGCGTGCTTCCAGCAGCGAATCGTAAGGCCGATCCGAGGAATACCGCCGATTGATTTTCTGCAGCAGCGAGACGGTGTCCGCATCGGCATTTCCTCTGGCGAATGGAAACGCCGGATCCGCAGTCAGGTTGGGAACGGGAGTCGGACTGGCGGCGTTGACCACGGTTCCCTGATTGCGAGACGGAAGAAAGCCCGCGCTGAAGTTTGCCTTCTGGTTGTAAGGCAGGCCGCGCGGGTCGGGCAGCACGATAAACGATGGAAGGTTGTCGGAAAGATCGCCCAGCGCGTAGGTGATCCAGGCTCCGCAGCACGGAAATCCGGGCAGCGTGAATCCCGTGTTCATCATGTAGCTGGCCGGTCCGTGGACATTCGTCTTTGTCGTCATGGCCATCAGAAATGCCAGGTCATCGACGATCTTCGCCTGATGCGGAAACATTTCGCTGACCCACTGTCCGCACTGGCCGTGCTGAGCAAACCGGAACGGACTTTTCATGACGGCACCGGCTTCGGCCACGAACCCTTCCGGCTTGACTTTCGGACCGAGTTCCTGGCCGTGCAGCCGTTCCAGTTCCGGCTTGTAGTCGAACGTATCCATCGGGCTTGCGCCGCCGTTCATGAAGAGCTGAATCACTCGGCGAACTCTGGCTGGATGGTGCAGCCCGCCGTTCAGGTCGGAGTTCCGCGGACCGTCATCGGCAGCGTTCTGTGCATTCGCGAATCCCGGCAGACAGGCCAGCACGGCGGCTCCGAATCCGCCGCCGCAATGGGTCAGCAATTCGCGCCGCGAACAGAACCACGGGTTGAGGAATGGACTCATGAGTGTTACTCGACAAACAGGAATTCACTGCTGTTCAGAAGCAGCCGGCAGACAGCTTCCAGACCGTGTTCATCGGCGAGCTTCGTGAGGCTCTGCAGTTCCTCAGTGGTCGGATCGCGCAGCCAGACCCGGCGAACCGCCTGGCGAACTTGATCGTCACGCGACGGCGCTGACTGTTCGGCTCGGCGAGCCATGTGAGCGGCGTGGTGCAGGACGAAGCGGTGATTCAACAGCACCAGTGACTGCAAAGCCGACGCCGACGATCCCCGCACGGGAGCCAGCAGTCCCAGATCAGGAAAGTCCAGGGCATCCATCAGCGGATCGGGAATGCCTCGCCAGACGACGCGATAAATGCTGCGGCGCGAGGCTTCTTCGCTGTCCAGATCGAAGGCATCGTAATCCAGCACCGGCGTCAGTTGCGGTCCCGGACTTGTGGTGAAGTGAGCGACTCCCGGACCTCCCATCCTCAGGTCCAGCCGACCGCTGACCGCCAGCACGCAGTCGCGGTAACTGTCGGCGTCACGTCGTCGTCGCGTCATGCGCGCCAGCAGGCGATTGTCCGGATCCACCTGCTGCAGATCCGAACGTTCGGCCGACGACTGCCGGTACGTCCTGCTGGTGCAGATCAGCCGATGCAGGTGTTTCAGACTTCCGGCCTGCGATCCGGAATCGTCATCGGCGGAACCACAGCCGTCGCGCAGTTCGCAGGCCAGCCAGTCCAGCAGTTCCGGATGCGTGGGCAGACTTCCCATGCGGCCGAAATCATTCGGCGTATCGCACAACCCCTGGCCAAAGTGATAGTGCCAGACGCGATTCGCAATGCTGCGCCAGGTCAGGGGATTGTTCGGATCGGCCAGCCAGTTCGCCAGAGCCGCGCGCCGCGCGGATTCGTCGCCTGGTGACGGCAGCTCAAACCGCGCAGGCAGAGCCGTCACGGCCGACAGGGCTCCCGGCGGAACAGCCTCGCGCGGCTTTTCGATGTCACCGCGCGTCAGCAGGTGAATCTCGCGCGGAGCCGCAAACGTGATCACACCGCGTTCGTTCTCCGCGGTCGCCGCGGCCGCGTACACCTTCACCGGCGCGGGAAGCTTCTGCAGTTCGTGTTCCGCCAGTTGCCGCAGCACTTCCGACGCCAGCAGCAACCGCTGTTCGGAACTGCGGTCCTT
Source organism: Planctomycetaceae bacterium (assembly GCA_041398785.1). Taxonomy (NCBI): domain Bacteria; kingdom Pseudomonadati; phylum Planctomycetota; class Planctomycetia; order Planctomycetales; family Planctomycetaceae; species Planctomycetaceae bacterium. The sequence goes on from JAWKUA010000039.1 coordinate 18,232, forward strand.
CCTCGGCAGCGCCAGCACGGCTTCCGCTTCCGCCGACAAAGCCACCAGCGACGCCGGTTCTTCCGACGTCGCCGACAGCCGAAATCGGCCGATCAGATGGCCGGAACCGTGAACCTGCTGCAGTGTGATCGCCAGGCGAACGTCGCTGTCCATGACCAGCGGTTCAGTCAGTTCAAACACGGCGTGATGCGGAACACTCACGGCCGGATGAATGCCCCACGCGGTCGCCGAGTTGCCGTCGACCGCTTTGTCGATCGACCAGTCCGTCTGATTGAAGTCGGCTGTTGCCTTTTGAATGTTGATCAGCCGCCCCTGGTGTTCGCCGGATCGGAACGCCCGCAGTTCGAATTCGTTCAGATGCAGGTTGCCGTTGTCCATGCGGCCGGGACCGTTCATCGGCAGGCTGTCATCGCACAGGACGTCCAGCCTGATCGCGGTCACCGCCGGCAGGGTCGTCGTGGTGGTGACAACGACGGTGTCCCTGTCCGGTCGCCTGCCGCCGGACAGGATCGACCCGTCGTCCAGCCTGGTCAGATCCGCGCCGCCGGCGGAAACGAAAACGTCCGCGTCCAGCGGCTGCCACACGGAATTCGCCGGCCGCGTTTGTTCCCACGCCGCGACTCGGGCGAGGTTGTCTTCCGAAAGCAGCACCGCCGCGTCGCGCTGTTCGGCGGCCGTGATCAGCGCCTGCCACCGAGTTCGGTCGGCCGCAACGCGGGGATCATTGTCAAACGGAATGTCGCCCTTGCCGATTCCCGCGAACACAGCCTGCAGAGCGTAGTAATCGGCCTGCGTGATCGGATCAAACTTGTGAGCGTGGCAGCGAGCACAGTTGGCCGTCGTGCTGACAAAGGCTCCCATCGTCTGAGTCACCAGGTCGTCACGGTCCAGATATTCAAACGACATCAGAGCCGTGCTGGCGGCGCTGTGGTCGTACGGACCGGCTCCCAGAAATCCCAGCGCCACTGTCAGTTCCGGGTTGTCGGGAAAGAACACGTCGGCGGCAAGTTGTTCCCGAATGAAACGCGGCCAGGCGGTGTCGTGATTGAAGCTGTCGATCACGTAGTCGCGATACCGCCACGCGTTGGGCCGAAACACGTCGTGTTCGAACCCGTGCGAATCCGCGAAATGCACCGTGTCCAGCCAGTGCCGCGCCCAGCGTTCGCCGTAGTGCGGAGAATCGAGCAGCCGGTTGACCAACGCGTCCCAGGCATCGGAACTGCTGTCGGCGATGAACTGTTCCGTCGCGGCCGGTGTGGGGATCAACCCGTGCAGGTCATACGTCAGCCGGCGAATGAGCGAACGGCGATCCGCTTCCGGCGACGGACGCAAACCTTCCCGTTCCAGTCGCGCCAGGATGAATGCGTCGACGGGATTCGCCGCATCATCCACGGGAACTTCCGGACGAATGAGAGGCCGCAGCGACCACCAGTCCAGCGCCTCGGCATCCGCCGACGATGACGGAAGCTGAACGCGCGCGTCGTGCGCACCCTCCGTGACCCAGCGCACCAGCACGGCGATTTCCGAATCGGGAAGTTTCTGTTCGGGCATCCGAAGGTCCGGATCGACATGCCGCACCGCCCGGATCAACAGGCTTTGATCCGGATCGCCGGGAACAATCGCCGCGCCGCGGTCTCCTCCGGTTTCCCAGCCGCCGCGATAATCAAGCGTCAGTCCGCCTTCCATCGTTCCGGACGAATGCGAATGGCACTCGTAGCAGCGCTTCGCAAGGATCGGTTCCACGTCCGAATCGAAGAACGAAGCGTCTTCGGCTGAAACCGCGCATGACACCCCAAGAAAGACCAGCATGCTCGCCATGCAAATCGCCGATGACTTCAAGCCCGCGCGTCCATCGCATTCACGTCGCGCGCCAGCCCGATTCGCACGTGCGCCAGGCAGGCCCGCGCGTGCGACATGCACGTCTGCGCGCGCGGCATTCAGGTGCGCGCCATCGTGAGCCGTCACACGCGCCGTCACCGCTCGTCCCAGGGACCGGTTCTCAGCCGACCTTCTGTCGTGACGCTCTGCCATGACCGAAATACCCAATCGATCAGGAATATATGGTAACGATCACGCCGGATTCACTCAGATTCGACCGCGGACGCGCCGCCGTTCCGAGATGTTGAGTATGGCAGCCTGAATCTCAGTCTCCGGCAATCCCGGCGAACCGCATTGATTCATACAGCCGGCTGGCGAGTTGTCAGGGGCTTGCGCTGACCGCGGCAGCGGCCGGACCCGTGGAACCGCCGCCGGACTCGGACGCGTTCCAGAAGATCTTCAGCAGCGGCTGAGTTTCGTCGCCGTCTTCGTAGAAGCAGCCGGCAACGATATCCAGACGGTTATCGGAATCCAGGTCGGTGACCGCAATCGCAGGATAGATCGGTCGGCCTCGTTCGATCGTGTGTCGTTCGTAGGTACCAGGCCGGACCTGTTCGAGCCAGATCAGCGCGTCCAGCTTTTGCGGATCCGTGTTTCGGGCACTTTTAGAAGGCAGCAGCGCGGAGGCCACGATGTCCAGATCGCCGTCACCGTCCAGGTCGCCCGGGAGAGCACGATGGACGCCGGGCATGGCGGTCAGTCGATGAGCTTCAAACGGCATCGGCTCGTCTCGCCAGGAATTGGATTGCTTTCCGTCCTCTGTCGATGCTTTCGCAGCCGCTTCCGCGGACGCCGCGTTCAACTGTCCCTTGTTTTCGAGCCACCAGATCCCGTGGTACGGCTTCACCAGGTTGGAATCAAACGTGTCGCCGTTTGTGTACAGGAAGTCCTGGTCTCCGTCGGAATCCAGATCGACCATTGCAATCCCGCTGGTCCCCCACGATGGATCCGGCGCCGCGTAAAGAACCACGGGTTGGAAACCGTCGGGAGCATTCAGAAACGCGACGATCTGTTCGTGTTCCTGACTGATCGACGCCACGAAATCCAGCGTTCCGTTGTTGTCCAGATCGACCGGCACGATATTGATCGTGCCTGCTCGTTTGTCGATGAGCTGTTGCGAAAACACCGGTTGTCCGTTGGTCAGACCCTGATTTGTCAGCAGGTGGATGCCGCCCGTTTTTCGCCAGCCGAATTCAGCTACGATCAGATCGGGCAGATTGTCTCCGGTAAAGTCGGCGACGCAGACGTCCGCCACACGGCCGGCGCTTCCCAGCAGAACTTCCGGCGTTCCCGGCGTTTCTCCCATGCCATCGGGCAGCCGGACCAACTGACCGCGATCGTGGTCTTCGGGAATGTAGCTGCCCAGATCTGTGAACAGCAGATCGTCAATTCCATTGCCGTCCAGATCAACGGGCCGAACGGCCACCGGATTGTGAGCGATCCGGTTCCGGCTGATTCGCACAGCAGCAGCGTCGGCGGCGTCCGCGCCGGACGCACGCGTCACGGCCAACTGCCCGGCAGCCCCGGACCTCATGTCACTGTACCAGATCTCCGGTTTTCCCCCTGAGCCCGGACGAATCTCGACGAACGATACCGACGGAGGCGTTCTGATGGACGGAACAGAAATCGAAACTTCCTGAACGTCGAACGCAACTGAGGCTGAAGGATTTGCCGGAAGCTCGGGGATCTCAAATTCCACGGGAGCGTAATCGCGATAGAAGGCGGACACATCCTGTGGCAGCGGAGCGGTCAGGTCCGTTCGGCCGGACTGATGATAGAAGTCGAATCCGCGGCGGACCTCTTCATACCATGCGTCCTTGGGGAAACTCTGAGGCAGCGGGACGGCGTGACACGCGCCGCAGAACTGCCCGATATCGGCGGCTCTGTCGTCGCGACGCTTCAGTTCGGCAAACGTCAATCCCGAAACTCCCGACCCGGCCGCGGACGATGAACCGGACGCGCCGCCGGGAGTATCGCCGGAATCGCAGCCGCTGACACATAATGCAACGCACCACAGCCCCGCATGCAGCAAAAGAAATTCAACGCCGCGAATTCTGCCTGTTCGATTCACTCGGTTACTCCGCCATCGGTCGTGATCGTCCGGTCCCTGCAACTATAGCAATCGCCGGCAGCACGGCCAAAGTGAACCGCCGCTCCGGCCGCCTTTCCTGCGCGGCCTTTCCTGCGCTGCGCGCATGGTCTGCCGTGCCGAACACCGTGCGTCTACTCGTTATCTCGTCAACTCGTTCCAGGGCTCCTGCCCTGGAACGCCATGCCTGGCAGGCTCTGCCTGCCGTTCATCGCGGAGCCCCGCAGCATCGTTCGACCAGCCTGCGCTGTCCGCGCAGCCCATTCGAAGCCTGGCGCCGGGCCGACAGGCAGGCCGCCATCTGACGTTTCGACCCCGCGTTCGCATCACGAGCTGCGCGTCTTCGACATTCCCGTCGGTTGTTGGCTATCCTTTACAGGCGATGGCCTGCGGTCGAAGTATCGATCTCGCAGCCGAACGAAAGAACCGCTGACATGACCACTTCATCGCAAACGCCTGGAACCGCACCGTCCGGTGATGCTCCGTCGCCAACACCCGGCGGAGGTGGCGGTCTGCGTCCATGGATGACGGGACTTGGTGCCATCGTCGTCGTCGCGATCGCTGCGGTAGTGTTCACGCAGCAGGCTCCGGAGCCCCGCCGGACAGACCGTGAAGCGGCCGATACCGGCGTTGACAGGAATACGGCCGCCCCGGAATCCGATCTTCCGTTTATCGACCGAAATCCCGGTTACCGGGGCATTCAGAGTTGTGTGCCCTGCCATCAGGAACGTGTCGCCGAATTTCAGCAGACGAATCATTTCCGGACGTGTCGAATTCCCCGGGTCGAAGATATGCCTCCGGCGTTTTCGGATTCCGGCATACAGTTTTCTGCCAGGTTTCCGGACACGCGGTTTCGATTGCAGCAGATCGGTGAGGAATTCTTTCAGACCACGATCCACGACACAGCAAACGGTGAACAAAGCCTGCTGACTCGCATCGACCTGGTCTACGGAGCCGGCCAGACGGACGACATTTACCTGGCATGGGATGACGACGACCGCATGCACGAACTTCCGATTGCGTGGCTGTGGCCGTTTGGCCGCCTGGGAGCCAGCCATTTTCTGCACGAAAACGGGACCGGAGATTATTCGCGGGCGATGACCGTGCGGTGTCTGGAATGCCACAGCACCTGGGTTCAGTACGAACCGGGAACCGTGAATCTGTACCGGCGATCCACGGCACTGGTCGGTGTCACGTGCGAAAACTGTCATGGTCCCGCCGACAAGCACATTGCCTGGCACGAAAGCCACCCGAATTCCGAAATCGCGGAAGCCATTATTCTGCCGAGTGCTCTGGACCGCGAACGGCGGATTGAAGTCTGCACGCATTGCCACAGCAACGCCGTCACTCACCGCCAGCCTCCGTTTTCCTGGCAGCCCGGTGAGCCGCTGGATGAGTACTACCGCACTCAGATCATTTCGAACCCGGAAGACGATCACGTCGCCAATCAGATTCCGCATCTGAGGCAAAGCGCGTGCTTCATCAACAGCCCGGAAATGACGTGCATCACCTGTCACGATCCGCATCACCGTCAGCCGGCCGGCCGGTCAAAGTCGGAATCGTGCATGCAGTGCCACGAACTTCATGACTGCGGCGAACAGGCCCGGCTGCCTGCTGACATCGCGGGCAACTGCGTCGACTGTCACATGGCGCGACGCATCAAGATCAACGTGAAGTTCGACATGGGCGATGACAACTTTGTTCCCGCAACGTCGCGTTCACGCCACGACATCACCATCGATCCCGTCGCGCGCGACGAAACGCTGCTGAAGTGGCATCGGGCGAATTCTGACCGGGACGGCGAATCCGCTGAAGTGGCGGAACTGACAGGACGACTGCTGCAACACTGGCGGGCTCAGGCGGAAGCTCATGAAACGGACGACCGGTTTCTGGCCGCCATCGCGGATGTGCGCGAAGCGATCGTCGTCCGCGATTCACCGGAGCTGCAACAGGAACTGAAGCGACTGGTGGAGATTCAGACGAAGCTCTACGACGACTGGGGACTGGCGCTGCATCTGATCGTGAACAATCGCCTTGACGAAGCGCTGGCGGCGCTGGACAAAATCCTGGCGGTGCGGCCGAATGATGCCGAAGCACACAGCAAAGCCGGCACGATTTACGCGATCAGGGGACAGGTGGAACAGGCGACTCGCCATCTTCAGGCCGCGACGGAAAACGATCCGAACAACGCTGAAGGGTTCGGAGTTCAGGGCCGGCTCGCCTGGATCGGCGGACGGTTCCAGGAAGCGTTCGACTTCTGGAAGCTTGCCGAAGAGATCGAACCGTTCAATGCACAGATTCAGTTCGATCTGGGGCTTGCTCTGCTGCGGCTGAACCGACCGTCGGAAGCTCTGGAATACGTCCGGCGAGCGAGTTCCATCGACCCGACTCGGGACGATATCCGCGACGCATTGAATCAGATGGAAATTCGCTCCGGCGATTCGCCGCAAACCGAATGACAGGGGCCTCCGGGACATCGGCGACCGCGGCCGTTTCATCGTCGAACCTCCCTGGCTTCGACGGGAGCGGACAAGCCCGGATTATTCACGGGTTGGTGCGACGGGACTCCGATCCTGTCGAAATGCAGCGACGGGGATCGGAGTCCCGTCGTACAGTGTGCATTTCGCCGACTCGACATGACCAGCGTTTTCCAGACGCTTTACGTCAGGAAATTCTGAACGCGTGAATGATTCGGGTTCGCGTTTTGGTCGACCGTTGGCAGATATTCGAATGCATTCGAATCTCCGGTCCGCTCAGCGCAGCATTCGGGGCAAGTCTGGTTGCCGACGGAGGCGCTGTCAGGGCAGTTCCGGCGGCGTGATGTCCGGCGCTTTGCCCGTCAGAGATTTCAGGAAAGCGACGATCGCATCGATTTCCGAGAAACTGCGGCTTCGCAGAGCAGACGTGTCCGGCCGCAGTCCGTCAGGGCCGACATCCGGGATTCCGCGATAATAAAACGTGACGACTTCATCGAGCGTCTTCAGGGAACCATCGTGCATGTACGGCCCGGTTTCGGCGATGTTCCGCAGACTCGGAGTGCGAAACCGAAAGCGATCTTCCTTCCGACCGGTGATCGCGGCTCGGCCTTCGTCACGAAACGACACTCCCAGTCGGTAGTAGCCGCCATCGCTCAGCAGCGGGCCGTTGTGACATTCGACACAGCCGGCGTCGCCCTGAAACAACGCCAGCCCTTCTTTTGCTTCGGCCGACAACGCATCCTTTTCGCCAGCAACGTATCGATCGAATGGCGATGGTTGCGTAACCAGAGTCCGCTGAAACGCGGCCAGCGATTTGGCAATGCCGGACCGCTCCGGAGCAGTGTCGAAAACGTCGCGGAACAAAGTGACGTAGCCGGGAACCGCCGCCAGTTCAGCCTCAAGCTGTTCCAGCGGCTGGTTCATTTCCAAGGCCGACTGAATGGGCCCGAGAGCCTGTTCTTCCAGACTGTTGGCACGGCCGTCCCAGAACAACGTTTCGAAGTATGCGACGTTCAGGCAGGATTGCGTATTCCGTTGCAGCGGTCGACCGTTCGCGCCGGGTGACACAGCCAGTCCGTCGCCGTAGGCTCGATCCGGCAGGTGACACGTGGCACAGCTCATCGTGTTGTCGCCGGACAGGCGAGGATCGAAGAACAGCTTCCTGCCGAGCTCGACTTTTTCCGGCGTCGTCGGATTGTCAGCGGGAGCCGGAACCTGGTCCGGCAGCGGAGCAAGCTGGTTGTCGTCGGTCGGTTCCGCTGCGGTGCAGGGAGCCGCCGCGATGACGAACAGGAAGACTGCGGAGAGACAGCGCATGAATCATACTTCGCGATGGGACACCGACTGTCGGGGTGTCAGACGGGCACACGTCGGAGACGAAGCTACGCCAGAATGCCGTCCACGATTTTTCCATGCACGTCCGTCAGCCGGAAGTCGCGGCCCTGAAAACGGTACGTCAGCCGTTCGTGATCGATGCCCAGTTGATGCAGAATCGTCGCGTTCAGATCGTGAATGTGGACCGGCTTTTCGACAATGTTGTAGCTGAAATCGTCCGTCGTGCCGTAGACCGTGCCCGGTTTGATGCCCGCTCCGGCCAGCCAGATGCTGAAGCACCGCGGATGATGATCGCGGCCGTAATTGTTGCGACTGAGCTGGCCCTGACTGTAGACGGTGCGGCCGAATTCGCCGCCCCAGATCACGAGTGTGTCGTCCAGCAGCCCGCGCGCCTTCAGGTCCTGCACCAGTGCCCATGACGGCTGATCGATGTCGTGACATTGCATCGGCAGAGCTTTCGCAACGTCGCCGTGCTGGTCCCAGCCGCGGTGGAAGATCTGCACGAACGGAACATCGCGTTCCAGCATTCGCCGAGCCAGCAGCGCGCTGGCGGCGAATGTTCCGGGCGTCGTCACTTCCGGACCGTACATGTCCAGAACGTGTTTCGGTTCACCGGCGATGCTGGTGAGTTCCGGCATCGACGACTGCATGCGAAACGCCATTTCGTACTGAGCGATCCGGGCCTGAGTTTCCGGATCACCCAAACGGTCCAGCGTTCGTTGGTTCATTTCGGCCAGACGGTCCAGCATGCGTCGGCGGGAATTCCGGCTGACTCCATCCGGGTTTGACAGAAACAGCACCGGATCACCCTCGCGGCGCAGAGCGACTCCCGAGTATCGGCTCGGCAGAAAACCGGTGCCCCACAGCCGGTTGTACAGAGCCTGAGCTGTCTGCCGGCCACTCCATGTCGGCGTCATCACCATGAACGAAGGCAGATCTTTGTTGACGGAACCGAGCCCGTAACTGAGCCACGCTCCCAGACTTGGCCGGCCAGGTAACTGATGACCGGTGCAGATGTAGGTGATCGCGGGATCGTGATTGATCGCTTCCGTATGCATCGTACGAATGATGCACAGGTCGTCGGCCATCCTGGCCGTGTACGGCAGCAGTTCACTGATCCACGCTCCGGATCTTCCGTGCTGAGAAAAGCGGAACTTTGACGGAGCGATCGGGAACCGCGACTGACCGGATGTCATTGTCGTCAGCCGCTGTCCGTTGCGGACGGATTCGGGCAGATCTTTGTCGAACCACTTTTCCATTTCGGGCTTGTAGTCCAGCGTATCCTGCTGGCACGGAGCCCCCGCCATGAACAGCCAGACAGCTCGCTTTGCTTTCGGCGCGAAGTGCCGCAGTCCGTCCGGAACTTCGCCGGTCGTCATACCGTTCGCCGGTGAAGGCCCGGTCAGCGAAGCCAGTGCCGCCCCGCCAAGCCCGAGCGCTCCGCGAGTAAAAAAGTGCCGACGTGTTTCCGCCTGCATGTGTTCGTTGAGAGGGTTCATAGAATCGGTCCTGTTCAATTCTGTCGTTTCAGGCTCAACGGGCCGATCGTTCGTCCAGCCTGGGGCAACGCCCCAGGAACCGATCTACTTGCTGACTATCTCATCCAGATTCAAAATCAGGTTCGCCACCATTGTCCATGCGGCCAGATCGGTGGCGGAGAATTCCGCGGACGGCGGAATTGCGCCGATGTTGATGAGTTTCCGGGCCGCTTCCGGGTCCGCTTTGAAGTCAGTTTGATAGGCGTGGAAATCGTCGACGAGTGATGCCGCTTCGGATTCCAGCGGTGTGCGAAGAACGCAATGCCGCAGCATCCAGGATGCGCGATCGGTGTCGGACGTGCCGGCTTCGCGCAGAGTTTTTTCCGCGAGTGCCCGGGCACATTCGACGTATTGCGGATCGTTCATCATCAGCAATGCCTGCATGGGTGAATTCGTTCGTTCGCGGCGAACCGTGCAGGCTTCGCGGGACGGAGCGTCAAAGGTGCTCATCTGCGGAGGCGGTGCCGTGCGTTTGATGAATGTGTACAGCGTCCGGCGATGCACCTTTTCATGGCCTTCGTCCGCGGTGAACTTTGCCGTGTTGGAAGTAGAGAAACCGACGGCGTTCCACAGTCCGGACGGTTGCGGCGGCTTTACGCTGGGGCCGCCGATTTTTTCGACCAGCAGACCGCTGAGTGCCAGAGCCTGATCGCGAAGCAATTCGGCATCCAATCGAAATCTCGGACCGCGAGACAGCAGGCGGTTCCTGGGATCCCGCTGCAGCGCCAGGGGCCGGACCTGCGCCGTCTGGCGGTAGGTTGCCGACATCACGATCAGTTTTACCAGGTGCTTCACGTCCCAGCGATGCTCCGCGCCGGGAAGCTGCGGATTCATGAACTCGGAACTCAGCCAGTCCAGCAGCAGCGGATGCGATGGCGGTTCTCCCTGCGATCCGAAGTCTTCCGTCGTCTTGACCAGCCCGGTTCCGAAGAATTGCTGCCAGATGCGATTCACCGTCACTCGCGACGTCAGCGGATGGTTGTCCGATGTCAGCCATTTCGCCAGCCCGAGTCGATTGTTGGAAACGCCGTCCGGCAGCGGCGGCAGCGATTCGGGCACGGCTCGCGCGACTTCGGCTCCCTTCTGGTCGTACTCGCCGCGCGTCAGCATGTAGGCCGGTTCCGGTTGTGCCTTCTCACGATAGATGAGCGTGGTTGCGGCGCCGTCGTTGATGTCGGCAATCCGCTGTTCGAAATCAGCAAGCTGCTGCTTCAGCGGAATGACGGAGTCGCGAACAGCAACCCAGGCGTGTTCGAAAAAGTACCGCTGCATCTGCTGCATTTCGTCGGTTGACCGTTCAGCCGACGGCTTCTTCAACACGGCCTGAAGTTCTTCCGGAAGCGATTTCGCGCCAGCCGCCTGCTGATCGCTTTCCCAGCGCGCCAGGGAATCGTACAGCGGCGTCTGATCGAGCCGGCTGACGATTCCGGCTTTGTCCCAGTAAACGGTACCGTCGAATTGCGTGAACGCCCAGCCGTTGATCTGTGATCCCGGTGCCAGGCCGACGTCTGCCGCAGCGACTTCCAGACGCGTCCATTCACCGGGCGCGGGCAGATCTCCCATACGTTTGCGGCTGGGAGAATCGTCGGCTCCCCAGTCGATCAGGTTTTCGCCCCAGTACGCACGATGTTCCCAGCTTCCGTCGTTCCACTGCAGCATGATCTGCTTCGGTGGATTTGCCTTGTCGAGGTACACGTAGCAAAACAGCGCGTCTTTTTCCGCCACCTTCAGCGGTTCCGCGGCGTCCGTAAAGAAGTGCTGACTGAGCCCCTTCGCCGTGCGTTGATGACTTGAGTCGCCGCTGAACACCGGAGCCGGCGCCTTCACGAATTCCCACGGCGAATTTCCCTGAGCGTTTGCTCCGGCGGGGACGGCGTCGTCGATCCAGACAAACTCCGCAGGTTCCGCCAGCACCGGATCGCGCGGATTGGCCGGTTCGGAATATTCGATCGATGCCAGGAACTCGTCCAGTTGTTTCTCTGTCCGTTCTTTCTGAGATTTCAAATTTGAAATTTGAGATTTCTGTCCGTCGGTCAGCACTTTGAGGACCGGTTCGTGATCCTTTTTGTTGCCGTCCAGAGGATTGCCGTCGATGCTGTTGAAGTAGCCGTACAGCGCGTAGAAATCCTTCATGGTCAGCGGGTCGAACTTGTGGTCATGGCAGCGGGAACAATCCAGCGTCAGTCCCATAAACACGGTGCCGGTGGTGACGACTCGATCGACCACGTTTCGCATGTGGACTTCTTCAGCGATCGAACCGCCTTCGCTGGTCGTGACGTTGCAGCGATTGAAACCGGTCGCGATCAGTTGAGCTTCCGTCGGCTGGTCCAGCAGATCACCGGCCAGTTGTTCGACGGTGAATTCATCGAAGGCCTGGTTGCTGTTGAACGCGCGGATGACCCAGTCTCGATAGGCCCAGATTTCGCGATAGTTGTCCAGGTGCAGGCCGTGCGTATCGCCGTAGCGGGCGGCGTCCAGCCAGTAGCGAGCCATGTGTTCGCCATAGTGCGGCGACGCCAGCAGACGGTCGACAACCCTTTCGTAGGCGTCGGGCGAACCGTCGCTGATGAACGCTTCGACTTCGTCCACGGTCGGCGGAAGTCCGGTCAGGTCGAGCGTCACTCGCCGAATCAGCGACACGCGATCCGCTGCCGATGCCTGCGACAGTCCCGCAGTCTTCAGCCGGCGCAGAACGAAGTGGTCGATGGGATTGCGGACGGTTGCGTGTTCAAAGGCAGTGTCGTCGACGGCCGGGCGTTCGATGGGCGCGAACGCCCAGTGCTGGCCCCAGTCGGCACCTTCCGTGATCCACTGTTGCAGGAGACTGATCTCGTCCGCGGTGAGCTGCTTTCCAAAATCGGCGGGAGGCATCCTGCGGTCCGGGTCCGATGCGGTGATCCGCGCGATCAGCTCACTGTCGTCCGGCTTGCCGGCAACGATGGCAAATAAGCCGCTTTCGAGCGATCCCTTTGCGGATTCCTCCGCGTCCAGCCGGAGGCCGGCCTGACGTTCATGCTCATCGGGTCCGTGGCATTGGAAGCACTTGTCGGACAGGATTCCGCGAATCTGTTGTGAGAACGAAATCTCGTCGGCATGAACACCTGCCATGAACACAAACGGCAGCGCAGCGGCACAAACAACGCGAATCATGAGATAACTCGTTCGGCTGTGGAGTCAGGCATGCGTCGCAGACTGACTGGCGGGGCGTTGGCGGGAGGGACCGGCGACGACTGCCGCACGGCGCAGTCGGATTGTATGGCTCCGGCAGCCACGATGCAAAAACAGACTGCCCGCGCCACGATACCACGGGCATCGGTGACTTCGGTTCAACGGATCAGAGGCTTCGACCCCCGAACGTCGCGCGCGGAAGGTTCAGCCGCAACTTCGCGGTGACCGCGTCAGACGGCGGAACCTTCCTGGCAGTGCGTTCCAAGGCAGAAGCCGCTGGAACGAGACAGTGGTCCCCGCGACTCAGACCTCTTTGGAGTTAATCCAGCTCATCATGCGGCGAAGCTGTTTTCCGACGGATTCGATCAGGTGCATGCGTTCGCGGCGGCGGGTGGCGAAGAACGACGCCTGGCCGGCGCGGTTTTCCAGCAGCCAGTCGCGAGCGAACTGACCTGACTGGATCTCTTCCAGGATCTTCTTCATTTCCGCTTTGGTCTGGTCCGTCACGATACGCGGGCCGCGGGTGTAGTCGCCGTATTCTGCGGTATTCGACACGCTGTAACGCATGTAGTTCAAACCGCCCTGGTAGAACAGATCCACGATCAGCTTCAGTTCGTGCATGCATTCAAAGTAGGCCATCTCCGGCTGATAACCGGCTTCGACCAGCGTTTCGAAGCCAGCTTTGACCAAAGCGCTGACTCCACCGCACAGCACCACCTGTTCGCCGAACAGATCGGTTTCGGTTTCTTCGGCGAAGGTCGTTTCGATGACTCCGCCGCGAGTTCCGCCGATTCCCTTGGCGTAGGCGAGTGCAAGCTGTCGCGACGTTTCGGCGGCACCTTCGCTGAGTGCAATCAGGCTGGGAACTCCACCGCCTTTTTCGTACTCGCTGCGCACCAGATGTCCGGGTCCCTTGGGAGCCACCAGGGCGGCATCAACACCTTCGGGCGGACGCACCTGTCCGAAGTGAATGTTGAAGCCGTGGCTGCACATCAGCAGATTGCCGGGTTTCAGGTTGGGTTTCACGTCGCTTTGGTAAACGCCGCCCTGCACTTCGTCGGGCAGCAGAATATTGACCAGGTCTCCCGCTTTGGCGGCGTCGGCGGCGGACATGGGCTTGAATCCGTGACTGACCGCCAGGTCGTAATTCGGACTTCCCGGCCGCTGTCCCACAACCACTTCGCAACCGCTGTCGCGAAGGTTCTGTGCCTGAGCATGGCCCTGGCTGCCGTAGCCCAGAATGGCAATCGTCTTGCCTTTCAGCAGGCTGAGATCCGCGTCGTCGTCGTAGTAAACTCTGGCCGCCATAACAGTCTTTCAGTGTCTGATGGTTGATAGTGAGTTGTCAGTTTCCCCTGTCCCGGCGACCCGCGCGAGGTGAGTCTGCCAGGAACGTTCATCGATTGATCTGTGGCCGCCTGCCTGTCGTCCGTTTGCCGGAACAACCGAGTTTCCCCGGAACACCAGCCTGCCGCGGTGAAGGGCGACGCCTGCCGTGTTTTCCTGAGTCAGGCGACGGAAGGCGTCATTCGGACACGTCGCGACACGGCGTTCGTCACGTCTGCGAAACACCGGTGCGAGGCTCTTCCTGGAATACTTCGATCGGCAGATCATCCGTGATCACGCGGTCCCGCAGCATGGCGACGCGGCCGGTTCTGACCATTTCCAGAATGCCGAAATCACGCATGCGATCGACAAACGCTTCGATCTTGTTTTCGCGTCCCGACATTTCGATCATCACGTGGTCCGCTCCGACGTCCACGATGCGCCCGCGAAAGATTCCCGTCAGTTCGCGAACCTCACTGCGACGACCGCCGCTGGTGCTGACCTTAATCAGCATCAGATCGCGTTCGACGAAGTCCTCACCGGAGTAGTCCTGAACCTTGACCACAGTGACGATTTTTTCGAGCTGTTTGCGGACCTGATCCAGGACCTTTTCATCACCGTTTACAACAAACGTGATGCGTGAGAATTCCGGGTTTTCGGTCGCACCGACGGCAAGGCTGTCGATGTTGAAGGCTCGCGAGGCAAGCATGCCGGAGATGTGAGCCAGCACGCCGGGCTGGTTCATCACAAGCGCGGAAAGCACGTGTCGCATTTCGGCCGTATCTTCGGTAAGCAGTGCGCCGGAATGCTGACCCGGCACGTGCCGTGGACCGTCGCAACACCGGCCATTGCCCCGAATTCAGGGCAACGAGGCTCCGCAGTCTACGGCTGACCTCTCACATGAGCAACCGGCGACGGCGAAGTCGTCCGGATTCGGGAAAAACGGTCGCGTCCCGAAGTCGTCGCTCAGTCTCGCCGAGCCTTACGCTCCCGGCGTGTCATCGGGAGGAGCTTCTCGTTTCGGAGGGGCGGGATTTCTCAGTTTCTGAGCCCGTACCGGCGATCGTTGCCCTGTTGACACAGCGCCAGCGACGAACGGACCGACGCTGAACGGCCGGCTTCACTCCGATCATGCTCGCTTCGGGGCATTGCCGCGGTCGGTCAGCGGCAGGACGATCCGGGGATGAGCCGATTGTTCAAGGTTAGACGCCGGACATGTCCCACCAGGTGCCGGTGGTGCATTCGGCCGCCAGTCGAACCAGCAGTTCTTCGGGCAGCGGCGGCTGAGCTTCCGTTGCGACGACGTGAGCTTCCGCCTGCGGAGCCGGATTGGTTTCGTGCGGCACCGCATCGGGTCGTTCGGTGTCGGGCGTCGCTTCGGCAACGACGCGGGCTGGCTGCGGGTCAGCTTCCGGAGCTTCCACCGGCGTGCGTTTTGCTTCCACAGGCCTCTGCGCTGCGACGATGGCTGTGTCCACACGGGTCAGCGCCGGCGCGGAGGCGTTCGATTCGCGAGCTGCCAGCACACCGACTTCAAACTGAACTGCGGGGCTCCAGACCGACGCAGAACCGTCTGCGAAGATGGCTCGCACCCAGACGCGATAGTCGCCAGGATCCAGAGGCGACGGCGATGTGTATGACGTGCCTGTGAGGCCGTTTTCCACGATGAAAGTGAAGTCGACGTCTCTGTAGTCGACCCACAGATCGTAGGACTCGGCACCTTCGACGGCGGTCCACGTGATTGTGGTCTCAAAGCCGTCAATGACCTGTCCTGCTGTCGGCGACAGAACCAGCGGCTGTCCGCCGGTGCTATCGAAGGCGGTCACGTCGCTCCACGGACCGAAGTCGCCGCGTGTACTGACACCGCGCACCCACATGTAGTAGGTTCCCTTCGGCAGCGACGCTTCCAGCTTGTGAGATGTCATGGAGCTGGTTTCGCGAATGAACGGCTGCCGGGAGTTGCTGCGGTTGATCCAGATTTCATAGCGAGCCGCGTCGTCGATGGCTGTCCATTCGACGATCGGGTTTGCCGACGTCACCAGCGGGTTCTGGCCCGTGCGTTCCATGGCGGATGGAATCGACACGACCGGTGCCTGAACGGGTGTGATGAATTCGCTGCCGCTGCCCCACGCTCCGTACACCGTCGGTTTGCCTTCCGCGACGATGACGGCTCGCACCCAGTACAGATAGGTGTCGTCGGGCAGTTCGTTCAGTTGCAGCGAAGTGCCGCTGACCGTCCTGCGAACGAGTGGCCGTCCGCCGGCTTCGTGACCGGCCTGATTGATGACGAAGACTTCATAGTTGGTCGCTCGCGGCACCGCGTTCCAGCGAATCACCGGCGAAGTGTCAAACGCGGATCCGAATGGCCCCAGCAGCTCAACCGACTGACCGTAGTCAAACCGGAACGGAGCACTCCATTCCGAGAATCGCGTCGACGGCTGATCCAGCACACGTTCGGTGGGATAGATCGTCCGGACCCAGGCTGTGTAGGCGCCAAACTGCAGAGCGTCTTCGTCGGGAACGGTGAATTCCTGCAGATCACCGGTGGTGTTTTCCACGTTATACATGCGGCCCTGAACTGCCGTATCGTCGCGAATGAAGACCTGGAACGACGAGGCGCCGGGAGGTGTCTGCCACGTGATAGTCGGCGTGGAATCAAGAATGACGTTGCGGGGACCGACGCCCGTTGGTCCGGTTACGGTCGGCGTGACTTCAATGCGGAAGTCGTGTCCGCGCGACCAGGCGCTTTGAGTGTCGTCGGAGAAATTGGCACGCACCCAGACTCGAATGTCGCCGACCGGAAGTTCTTCGCCGTCGGCGGGCGTGTAGAAATTGAACGGTACGGCCGTTTCGCCGGACTTGACCAGTACGGTGGAAAACGTTTCGCGGCTGGAAACCCACAGGTCATAAGACACGGGATCGGAGTTGTCGACGGGATTCTGGACGGCGCTCCAGACGATCTGCGGCGTGCCGGTGGCGATCGTTCCGGTAGGTGCCAGAACTGTGGGAGCCGTCAGCAGCAGCCGGCTTTCCATCGTCTCAATCTGAGCGGGGGCCGAAAGAGTGTGGGATCGACGGTTTCCGGAACGGCTGCGGTTGGGCGTTGCGAACGTCATTGGGGGTTCCTGCCAGTCATTCGGTCTTAGGAATGCGGACGGTTCGTTCTCAGACTCAGAATCGGTATCGCCCGAAACCTCCCCGCCGTTTCAACGCAGTATCCCTACAGTTGTTAAAATATGCGGACTCGACGACCCCCCTGTCGCGCGCTTTCAGCAATCGTCAGGGTCAACTGCAACTGCCGGAATTCTCCAGACGGAACAGTCGCCTGTGGTGACGCACGCACAGCGGCAACGGACGGCAGTTGGTGCCGATTCCGGGGTGTCAGACGCTCATCCGGCGGTTTTCCAACACCGTTC
>JAWKUA010000040.1 GCA_041398785.1 Planctomycetaceae bacterium
GCCGACACTCCAGCCTCAAATACCTCACCCCGGCTCAGTTCGAATCACTCACCAACCACCCGAAATAAGAGAACAGGTTGTCCCTGAACCCTGCACCACCTCACTACGCACCGTCGTCCTTCTCTCTGACGTCGAATTCCAGTTTCCAGCGGCGGTCGGACTGTTTGTGGACGCACCAGAGTTCCAGAACGCCGAGTTCCGTCACCTTTGAATGGAAATTCACCGGCACCCACGTTTCGTCCGTGTCGTCGTCTTTCGGGAGTTCCATTTCCAGGTTCACCGTTTCGACAAGTTCGTCGTCGCTCCATGACGGCAGCAGCGTTCCCGGCTGATCTTCCGGGCGAACGGTGGAACCAAAGAAGCGGAACTTCGCCGGTTCGCCGACGATCAGGCCGATCTCCGATGACGGCACGTCGACGGCGGTGCCTTCTTCCATACCCTGAGCCACCACGCAGAGTGCTCGCAGAGGCCGGGGTGCTCCGGGAATGGCCAGGCCGGCGGTTTCGATGCCGACGTACCAGCTTCGAGCGGTGCCGCCGCGAATTCGCAGAGCACCGTTGGCTCGCGTCCAGCCGTAGAACGATGCTCCCAGCGACACCGCGTTTTCGAGATCGTGACTTCCCGCAAGCAGAGCCGGTCGTTCGCTGGGTTTGAACCAGCTTCCCAGCACCTTCATTAACTGCTCACGCAGCACGTCGGCTCGGAAGACGCCGCCGTTCAGCAGCACGTGAGTCGGCCGCACCGCACCGTCGTCGTCACCGTGACGAGCCAGAAACGCGGCAATGTGGCGAGTCACGCCGGTGTCGGCTTCGTACGGCAGGCCGATTTCCTGAAAGCCGGTCAGCATGGCTCGCTGAGGCTTCTCGTCGGGTTTGCATTTCGGGAAGAAGCCGTCGGTCAGCAGCTTCGATGCGATGTCGCGAGTCAGTTCAACGCTGATCGTTCCGCCGACCAGCTTGCTGCCTCGCCCGAGTACCGAGACCGTGTGAGTTTCCGGACCGTCTTCCGCCAGTAGCTTTTCCTTCGCCGCTCGGCACGAATGCCACAGCGACACCGACTGCCACGGGTCAAGCGTGACTCCCTGCTTTTCAAACAGTTGCGACGCCTTGTAAGCCAGAGCCAGGTCCATGTTGTCGCCGCCGACCAGCAGGTGATCGCCGACGGCTTTGCGACGAAGGTTGAGGTCACCGTCTTCGTCGACGACGTCCACCAGAGTCAGGTCGGTGGTTCCTCCGCCGACATCGACGACCAGTAGCGTCTCTCCGGCTTCCAGAGTCTTCCGCCAGCCGTCGCCCATCTGCTGTAGCCAGGCGTAGACGGCCGCCTGCGGTTCTTCGAGCAGGACCAGATCGTCCGGAAGTCCGGCCTTCAGCGCAGCTTCGCGAGTCAGTTCGCGCGCGGCGGGATCAAAGCTGGCGGGAACAGTGAGAACGACGTGCTGCTGAGCGATCGGCGAATCGGGGAACTCGGCGTCCCACGCTTCGACAAGATGTTCCAGGTATCGCTGGGACGCGTCGACGGGAGAGATCTTCGGCAGTTCTTCGGGAGCCTGCCACGGCAGAATTCGCGCGTGGCGATCGACCTTGCCGTGACACAGCCAGCTTTTGGCGGCTCCGACAGTGCGATCGGGGTTGTCGGCCGACTGCCGGCGAGCGAATTCCCCGACGGCATAGTCGGCACCGGCGACCCACGGCAGGTCACACGCTCCGGCCTGAGCTTCCGCGTCGGTTGCCAGGTAGGTGAACGAAGGCAGTGCCGGGCGAGCTTCGACGGTGGCGCGGTCCACCAACTGCGGCACCGGCAGCACCTGAGCGGCTGGAGCGTCTTCGTCGAGCTTCACGAAGGAAATCACGCTGTTGGTTGTGCCGAGGTCGATACCCACGGCGTATTGAGCGTTCGCGTCTGTCATGGAATCCTGCAGGCGTTCTGCGAGGTGCGGTGTGGAATGTCCGAAGTAATACCGCAGTGGCGAAAGGCTGGCAAATCGCGGAGTTTCGATTCCCGCAGCCGCGTCTGATGGCGGCAGGTTCTACCGGCATGCGGGAAGCCACGGGCGGCGGACCCCGCGAGCGGGCTGAAAATTCGGGTTTCCAGGCAACTCCTGCGGCGAAACAATGAGAATGAAGGTCTGGCGCTGTGCCGTGCGCGTTTGAAAGTCCCTCACATCGGTGCCGACGACACAAGGATACAACAATGGCTGATGGAAAGTGTGGCTCTGTGCTGGATGCGGCTCAGGAATCGCTGGTGCTGGCTTTGCAGGTGGCGGAAAAGACGCTGCTGGAATCGCCGGAGACTATTCAGCGAATCCTGAACGATCCCAAAGTCAAGACGGCCATCGAAGAAGCGGCTACGAAGCAGGCGAAGGAACTGATCGATCAACAGCGCAAGGGCAAAGCCGTCAGCAGCGAAGACGTTCGAGCCAAAGCGGCAGCGCTGGGAAAAGCGGTGTCCGCGCCGGCCAAAACGGTCGCTCTCCAGGAACTGGAAAAGACGGCCAAAGGAACGGCGGCGTACCGGAAGCTGGAACAGAGTCTGAAGGAACTCGAATGCGCTTGGAAACAGTCTCCCGTCGGCATCTGGGTCGATAAGCATAAGGGGCTGCTGTACATCGTCGGAGCCGGTCTGGCGCTGGAAAGTGCCATCGTGATGTATCACTTCAAAGCCGGTGATGAAGTCACGGAACCGCTGCTGAAGCTGACTCAGGGACTGGTCAAGTTCAAGGTGCTGGGCAACGTGGAAATCGCCGCGAAGGAAATCAAGTTCGTCCCGTCCAAGCGAGAAGTCGGCGCGACGATGCTGACCACAGCCACCTGGGAAAAGGTGAAGGTCAAGTTTGAAGCGGGCATTACGTTTCAGGACGCCAGCGTCGCTCAGGCCAGTGTGCGGGGCGATGTCGAAGTCAAAGTGATCAAGGGGCTGGACTTCAACGCTCACGGAGCCTATTCGTGGAACGCCCCCAGTCCGGACGCCCCGTGGCAGAATCAGCACCGCTTCGATCTGGGCCTGGGGATTTCGTATAAGAAGGCGTTCGGTGTCAGTCGCCTGACACTGCAGACGATGATGTTCGCCACACAGGATGCCGAAACCACGAAATACGGCGGCAAGGGAAGCCTGGATCTGAAGCTGACCGAATACGCCCGGCCAGGAGGCTATAAGGCATCGGTGGACCTGAACCTGAACGTCGGCGCGAATGAGATGATCAAGCGGCTGCCACCGGGTTCCGGCGCGGACCAGACTCGTTCCAGCGAATTCACATCGGGTCTTGGCATCACCGCCCACTTTTAGCGACCGAACCGCAACCATTGCGCGTCCAGGGCGAGTGACCGGCGCAACGATGCTTATCCGAAAGACGGCGCGTGCCGTCGGTACTGTCGCGGCGCCAATGGTGGCTTATTCCGCCGGCGCCGTGTTCAATTCCGGGTTCGAGCGACACCGTTCGGAAGCGGTGGATCGCAGCGTCTTGGTCAGCGTGATCTGGTTGCCGGTGTCGTTGAAGGAAACGTCATCGACTTCGCCGCAAATCACGTGAAGTCCGCTGGTCGTCGCGGGGTCGGACTGTCGTACTCGGGCAATAACTTCGGAGGCATTGAACCCCCGGCCTTCATCAGCGATCCGAAACCGCAACTCTCCGGGCTCCAGGTGCATTTCCAGTTCAATCTGCCGTCCCGCGAACCGGGAATCTCGTGAGCGGCTCAGGGCCTGCTCCACAAAATCATCCGCCGAACGGTTCCGCTGGTTGTTGTCGATTTCCAGATTGCCGTGAAAGTAGGCGTTCAGCAGTGCCTCGCGGACCGCGGCCGTGAGGCTGGCGACAGTGTCCGCGCGAAGCCGGTGGAGGCTGTGCAGTCGCGTTCGCACCAGATGCACCAGCGATCGAATCTGTTCCAGGTCATTGTCGATGGAAAACAGCGAACGATTCCGGATCACGTGGCGCAGCACGTCGCGGGCTTTCGACGAATCCTGTCCGGCCTTCAGGATGTCTTCCAGAGCCGGCACCAGATCTTCCGAAAGCCGGCGCTTCGGAACGTAGTTCACAGCTCCCAGTTCCATGCTTTGCGCGGCAATCTGATCGCTGCCCTGCGACGTCACCAGCACCACGGGAATCGTCGGGTAGCGTTCCATGACGGCCTGCAGAAACTGGCGACCGTCCATTTCCGGCATCACCAGATCGGTGACAACAACGTCAATCTCGCGGTTGCCCAGTTCATTCAGGCCATCCGACGCGCTGGGTACATCGACGATTTCCCATTCCGGCCGCTGCTTTCGCAGAAGTCCGACTCCGCGAGTCCGATCAGTGGCCGAATCATCGACGAACAGAATCACGACTTCCCTTGCAGTGCCGGATTGCGTCATCAATGCCAACTCCTGAACCTGCGAGTTGCCGGATTATCAGATTCACACCGTACCAACTCCGGATTCCGACGAAAAGCCGGCGGCGACCCGGAGCTCTGAAACGCCCACGCGGAAGCAACCACGCCAGCGACCGCCGTCGCAGGCGGATTCCAATTCCGTGATTGTCAACAGGAGCCCGGACAGGCGCGCGGCAGATGAACTGCTACCTGCCCGCAAGCCGCACAGCGCTAACTGCGGTTGTGTTCGCAGAGAACCGGGGATAGCGGCTGGCGGGTAGATTCTCATCTGCCGCGCGCCTAAGCCGTCCCTTGCGTGCGCACGCACAGACACTGACCTGACACTGCTGCGAACGGCTGCTAGACTTCCCGCGCCGAGTCCTGCGTCGATTGATTTTCCTGTTGTTTGTAAGGTGAAAGATGAAGGTTCTGTCGCTGGTTTCCGTATTGGTTTTGCTAACCGGATCGCTGTGCCACGCGGCCGACTGGCCAACGTGGCGGGGCCCGCATCGCGACGACGTGTCCGGCGAAACGGGACTGCTGAAGTCCTGGCCGGAAGGCGGCCCGAAGAAACTGTGGACGTCCACAGAAGCCGGAATCGGGTACTCCGGCGTTGCTGTCGTCGACGGCACGCTGTTCACGATGGGTGCCGACGGCGACACCGAATATCTGATCGCGTTGAAGGCCGACGACGGAACAAAGTTGTGGCGGACTCCCGTCGGTCCTCGGCTGGACAACAACTGGGGCGACGGACCGCGCGGAACTCCGGCCGTCGCGAACGGACTGGTCGTCGGTCTTGGCGGCAGAGGCGGACTGGTCTGCGCGTCCGCGGCTGACGGTTCCGTGAACTGGTCCGTTGAATTGACGGAACTCGGCGGCAGCGTTCCCGGCTGGGGTTATACGGAATCCCCGCTGATCGATGCCGGGCGAGTCGTTTGTACTCCCGGCGGCGGTCAGGGCACCGTGGCTGCTTTCGATCTGAAATCAGGCGAGAAGCTCTGGCAGTCAGACGGCGTGAAAGTGGGGGCCCACTATTCGTCAATCGTTCCGGTCAATCACTATGGCCGACGGGAATACATTCAGCTTACGGAAAAGAAGATCTTCGGTCTGGCGGCCGACGACGGCCAACTGCTGTGGGAACATGATTTCCCCGGCAGCACGGCCGTGATCCCCACACCGATCTACAAGAATGGTTTCGTCTATGCCACAGCCGGCTACGGCGCGGGATGTCTGCTGCTGAACATCAGTCCGCAGAACCAAATTGAACCGATCTACGAAAACAAGGTCATGAAGAATCATCACGGCGGTGTCGTGCTGATCGACGGACATATCTACGGATACAGCGATGGTCCCGGCTGGATGTGCCAGCAGTTCGACTCGGGCGAAATGGTCTGGAACGAACGAAGTGCGCTGGGCAAGGGATCGGTGACTTTCGCCGACGGCCGATTGTATTGTCTGAGCGAAGACGGCGGAACCTGCGTACTGGCCGAAGCCAGCCCCGATGGCTGGAAGGAACACGGCCGCTTTGACCTGGAACCGAAATCCGAACAGCGAGCCGACGCGGGCCGCGTCTGGACTCATCCCGTCGTCGCCAACGGTCGCTTGTATCTGCGAGACCAGGAAATCCTGTGCTGCTACGACATCAGTGAGTAAACGGTGCGCGCCTTCCGGATCCGGCAGTGCGAGTCGTTCGTTAGGCGATCCGCAGATGAGCAGTGACCAGTGCAGAGCGATAATTGCTTCACCCTCCCGTTTCAACGGGAGGGTCGCTGATCGAATGCCGTTCAGGCGTTCGATCGCGGGGAGGGCGACGCATGCGAAACTCACGCTGCGCTGACGCCCTCCCCTCGTTTGATCGCCTGAACGGCGATTAAACTCCGACCCGCGGTGCGAGGGTATTTTCTTATCTGCCGCACGCCTTATCGCTGTGCAGCGACACCTTCTCGGATGCTCTCTTCCTTGACGGCGTCTGACAGGGCCTTGTTGGGAATCATGGGCGACACGGCGCTGGCCCACCAGTCCCACTTGACCGGCTTGCCTTCCATCATGTTGCCGACGGCCTTCATGGCCTGTTCGAAATTGTTGGCGACGACGGTTGACAGTTTTTCGGCCACCAATTCGACCTGCGCTTTTGACGGAGAGGCTGTTCTGTAGACCCGGCTGGCGACCTGCGGGGCGAATGCCTGCGCGATTTCGCCGATGGCGGCCGTTCCGCCCGCCAGAGCAATTTCGCCAAGCGCTTTTCTGTAGTCTTCCGGTGTCAGTTTTTCGCCGCCAAGATGACGGGCCAGCAGTGTCCCGCCTTCTTCGCCGAACTTCGACGACATCGCCATTCCCACCGCCGCCATCCCGCCTCCTGCGGCAGCCGTCACCGGCATGGTGACGATGATCGAACCCCACTTGATGTAGGCAATCGCCGCCTTGCCGCCCTTCTGCATGGCCGAACGATGCCGCTCAATCGCATCCAGTGCCAGATTCACCTTGTCAGCAGCGCGTACCAGATTGCGATGCGTTTCGCGGAAGTTGCCAGTGGTCTTGTCGATCGCCAAAGCGCTTCGTGCGGCGGCAAGATCTGCTTCGATGGATGGAATCGTGTTGTTTTTCAGATCCCAGGGAATGTGTCGTTCCAGCAGCACGAAGTTTTCGGAGAGTCCCTTGCCGACTTCCCGCATCACGTCCTTGAATGTCGCTTCCGGCCAGCGAGTTTCTTCGTTGACATATCCTTTGATGCGAAACAGCTTCAGATCAACTTCCTGGATCCGCCCCTGGTACTGTTCAATCATCTGCTTCAGTATGGTCGGATCAACGCGTTTGCGCATCTCGCGGTACTTGCGAGCCTGCTCCTGTTCGTACACCTCTTGACCGTTCACTCGCACGTGCAGTGGAGCCATGTCGACAGAGGTCCAGCGAACTCCGGTTAGCGCGAAGTACTTGTTCTGCCAGCCGGTGGTTGCGGCCTTCACAACTTTCAGGCGTTCCGTCAGTTCGGCGCGTCGCTGTGCGGGGAGGTGTTTCTGCATGAGTTCGCCGTCGATGCGTGTCATTTCGGCCATGTTAAGCCTGATCTGATGCTCGACAATGCGTGCTGCCTGGACCATGACCGGTCTCCGATTGCTGGTCGCTGAAAATCTGCGGAAGGCGAGCATACGTCGGCCGACCGATCGCAGCGTCGCTACTGCCGGATGCCGCAACGCGTCGTGTCCGAAACGTGATTTCGGCGGAATTCGGAAATTCGCGGGCTGAACCGCGAACGACCGCGTCGGCTGCCTGGAGATTTGCTCCACCGGTTGCCAGGCTACGCCACTCGACACCGGCCCAGGCGACCGGTCCCGGCCGCTTCGCGCCGAACACACCACGGCACTCAACCAGAGATCCCCACGGTTATGGACAGCATCATCAGTCGGCTCAAATCCACACGCGATGCCGCGCAGGAACAGCTTTTCGACTTTCTGCGCATCCCCAGCATCAGCGCGGATTCAAGGCATAAACCGGACATGCAGCGTTGTGCTGAGTTCGTGCGATCGGCAATGGAAGCGGCCGGGCTGACCGCTCAGATCAATCCCACCAAAGGCCACCCGATCGTCTACGGCGAACGCATCGCAGACGAATCGCGGCCCACGATTTTGATCTACGGCCATTACGACGTGCAGCCCCCCGATCCTCTGGAGCTGTGGACGTCACCGCCGTTCGAACCGACCGTCCGCGACGGAAAGATCTATGCTCGCGGAGCCACCGATGACAAAGGCCAGTTGTTCACTCACCTGAAGTCTATCGAAGCGTGGATTCAGGAAACCGGGTCGCTGCCCGTGAACATCAAGTTCGTCGTCGAAGGCGAAGAAGAAGTCGGCAGCAACAACCTGGACCTGTTCCTGAAGGACAACACCGATCGACTGAAGGCCGACGTCGCCGTCATCAGCGATTCCAGCCAGTACGGAGACGGCGTTCCGGCGATCCAGTACGGCCTGCGAGGCATCGTGGCGGCCGAAGTGCAGCTGACCGGTCCATCGAAGGATCTGCACAGCGGCGTCTTCGGCGGTGCCGTGGCCAATCCCGTCAACGCTTTGACACGATTGTGCGGAAGCCTGGTGGACGAAAACGGTCGCGTGCAGATTCCCGGCTTCTACGACGATGTCGCTCCGCTGACGGAAAAGGAGCAGGCGGAATTCGCGAGACTGCCGTTTTCTGAAGCCGAATTTCTGAAGCAAACCGGCAGCAGCGCGGTGTTCGGAGAGGCCGGCTATTCCACTCTCGAACGCCGCTGGACGCGACCGACCTGCGACATCAACGGAATTCTGGGCGGATACACCGGCGAAGGCCCCAAGACCATCGTGCCGTCAAAAGCGATGGCCAAGATCACCTGCCGACTGGTGCCGACTCAGCAGCCGAAGAAGATTCTGGATGCTCTGGAAGCGTTCCTGAAACCACAGGTTCCGCCGGGCCTGAAATTTGATTTTCTGCGGTTTCACGGCTGCCCGGCATTCGTGTTTGATCCGACCAGTCCGTGGATTTCGGCGGCCAGCGAAGCTTTGCAGAAGGCGTTCGGCAACGCTCCGGTTTTCATCCGCGAAGGCGGTTCCATCCCGGTTGTGTCCAGCTTTCAGCAGATTCTGGGAATCGATACATTGCTGCTCGGCTGGGGCCGCAATACCGACGACCTGCACAGTCCGAACGAACATTTTCACGTCGCCGACTTCCACAACGGGATCACAGCCAGTGCATACCTCTGGGAAGCGCTGGCCGGTGTGAAGTCGTAACGCGGCCTGCGTCACGCGACGCATGACCCGTGGTCGAAGACCGGGCCGTCAGTGCGGTTTTTGAAATCCCCGCGGTTCACGACCGTTCGCGTTTCAGCCGGCGGAGTCACCGAGGATGAGCCAGCTATTCAGGACCCTTCGGCGATTGGTTGCTGAGGAAAAGTACGTCATCGGCCTGCACGCCTCCGAACGTCTGGAATAGCGTGGTATCATGGAATGGCAGGCGGTTGCCGGCATGCAGGATGGTGAGTTGCTGGCCGAGAAGCCGGATGCCGTGCCAAACCCGGCCGTTGACGTCATTAAGACACTTCCGGACGGAGCGGAGTTCAACGCAGTTTGGTCCCACCTGGAATCAAGCGGAGTCGCTAAACTGGTAACAGTTCATTTCTTTGACAGAGCGTAGCGATGCAGATTTCCGGAAAGCGAATTCGCCGAACGCGGCTTGTTCAGACGGACAAATATGTCGTGGCGATCAAGGTCGAGATGGTGATTCCGGATGAAGATCCTTCCGAACCCTGCTACGAATCCGAGACTGTTCAGCTTCTGAAAGAAGTGAAGGAGCGGGCAGAGCGGGGAGATGTCGAATGGTTGACTGAACGCGGCAAGGTTTACGCCGCCGTCGACGCCGCCTGACACCCGGTTTCAGCCGTGGTCCCGCACCCGGCTCAAACGAATTGTGAACACGGACACCGAAAGACAACATTCATGCTGGACCTGCAGTTCATCTGCGACAACAAAGATCAAATCGAACAAAACTGCCGCGACCGCGGCGTCAGCGTCGATGTCGCCGCCGTCATCGCTTTGCGCGACGAACGCAACGCGCTGATCGCATCAGGGGACGAACTTCGCCGACAGCAAAAGGAAGTGTCGGCGAAGATCCCGAAGGCCTCGTCCGACGAACGCCCGGCACTGATCGAGCAGGGTAAGTCGCTGCGCGAACAGATTGCCGAAACGGAAGCCAGTCAAAAAGTCCTCGACCAGCGACTGCGCGAACACCAGTCGCAGATCCCCAACATGACTCACCCCGATGCTCCCGTCGGCGGCGAAGACGACGCGGCGGAAATCCGAGTCTGGGGTGACAAACCAAAATTCGACTTCAAACCGCTGGATCACGTCGACATCGCCGCAAAGCTGGACCTGATCGACTTCGAAGCCGGTTCGCGAGTCGCCGGGCACGGATTCTATTACCTGAAGAATGACGCCGTGATGCTGGAAATGGCGCTGGTGCAGTTCGCGCTCAGCAAGCTGCGCGGCGAAGGCTTCACGCTGTTCACAACGCCCGATCTGGCTCGCGATTCCGTGTTGGAAGGCATCGGCTTCAACCCGCGCGGCGACGAGACTCAGATTTACAGCGTCGCGGATTCCGATCTCAGCCTGGTGGCGACGGCCGAAATCACGCTCGGCGGAGCCTGGAAGGACCAGACGTTCAATGTCGCCGACCTGCCGCTGAAGGTGGCCGGTCTGTCTCACTGTTTCCGCACCGAAGCCGGTGCTCACGGCCGAGCGACTCGCGGCATCTATCGAGTTCACCAGTTCACAAAAGTCGAAATGTTCGGCTTCACGGCTCCGGATGTCGAAGCATCCAACGCGTTCCAGATGGAAGTCGTTCGCATCGAAGAAGAGATCTTCCAGGCTCTGAAGATTCCCTATCGCCTGATCGACACGGCGACGGGAGATCTCGGCGGGCCGGCGTTTCGCAAGTTCGATCTGGAAGCCTGGATGCCGGGCCGCGGCGATGCAGGCGAATACGGCGAAGTCACATCGGCGTCGAACTGCACCGACTACCAGGCTCGGCGATTGAACATCCGCTGCAAGTCACCGGACAAAAAGGGAACTCAGTTCGTCCACACGCTGAACGGCACCGCGATTTCCTGCGCGCGAGCCATCATTGCCATCCTGGAAAACTATCAGCAGGCCGACGGCAGCGTCGTCATCCCGGAAGTCCTGAGACAGTGGGTTGGCACGGACCGGATCACGCCGCGGGCGACCAGCGCGACGTAACGCAGCCGGCGGGATTCAATGCGACCGCAGGTGCTGTTCGAGCGCCGCCAGCAGCGGGTCGATTGTTTTTGCCTGAATCCTGTGCGGCGGCGACCAGTCGAACCACTTGAAACCGGGATGTTCTGTCAGCACCAGATCTCGCTTTTCCGGCAGACGGCCAAGGAAAATCAGCAGCGATTTTTCAACAGGCCCGGTTCCCCTGCCGTAACGCTTGCCGCTGACCTGATAGCGGTGTTCGAAGCAAAACCCGGAATCGACTTCGATGTGGCTTTCGTCGATGCCGGTTTCTTCTTCCAGCTCCCGCAAGGCACACTGCAGATCCGTCTCACCCGGATCGACGTGGCCCTTGGGCAGATCCCAGCGGTCGTGATGTCGCATCAGCAGAAACGATTCGACCGGATCACCGGTCACGATCAGGAAGCCGCAGGAACGAGGTTCTTTGGCGGGCGGCTTGTCCCGCGAACCGCTTTTCGGGGAGCTGCTCTTGCCGGACATCGTCAGAGTCCTCCTTCGGGCGGCGGAAAGTCCGGGTGAAACGCGACATCGGGAATTCGCTGACCACGGTGTTCCGGTCGCGACGTAAACGGCTGCAGCACAGGCCTGCCGTTAAGACTGAGATAGTCCCGCAGCGTCCAGTGATTGACGGGAAACGCCAGTTCGTCCCACGGCAGTTGCGATTCCGCCGGCGGAAACAGTCCGACGTCCAGCGATTCGTCGCCAGCCTGCATTGCGGGACCGGTCAGGTCGGCCAGGTACACCAGATGCACCTGCCCGATTCGCGGGATGGAGTACGTCGCCAGCAGTGACCGGATGCGAACGTCTGCGCCGGCTTCTTCCCGAACCTCACGGCAGGCGCCTTCTTCCGCGGTTTCCCCGATTTCCAGAAACCCGCCGGGCAGCGACCAGAATCCATACCGCGGCGGAATGGCTCGACGACACAACAGGATCTGCTGTTCCCAGCAACAAACCGCCGAAACGATGATGCGGGGATTCTCATAGTGAACCCAGCCGCAGTCACGACAGACGTCGCGTTCGTGAGTATCGCCGGCCGGAACGCACCGCTGAAAATTGCCGTATTTCGAAATCGGTATGTTCATCACAGTTGCGGACGAATTGAACGTTCAGGATACGCGATGACTTCCGGTTCTATCGTGTCTCACCGCTGTCGGCCGGCTTTGAAGCGTCCGCGTCGGTCCCGGAAGCGGAAGCCGAATCGACCGAACCCGCCGGCGACGGGCGGACTTTGACGAATCCGGAGATCCCGACGATCACGGCTGCGATCAACAGCACGACTCCCATCCACTTCCTGGCGTCGTCGCGAATCTTCTGAGTCCCCGCGCTGCGTCCCACCAATGCCGACGCAAAAAAGAACACGACCAGCGCCAACAGAATCTTGATTCCCAGCAGCATGTGGTAGGTGCCATCACCCTTGTGCTGCGGACCGGTGACGGCAAGGTAATTGTAGAACCCGCTGGTCAGGAACAGCAGAATTCCCACATGCACGAACCTCTTCCAGCGGTTACGGATCTTCTGCGCCAACTCGGGAGATTCGCCCTGCATCGCGGGCATCAGTACGAGCCAGTTGAACGCCGTCCCGCCGACCAGCAGAATGGCAACGCCAACGTGAGCCACTCGGGCAATCAGCGGAAGCACCATCGAACCATCCATTATCCGTCTTTCAAATCAGATCGCGGCCGGCAGAAAATCAGGCTCCATCGGCTGAAAATGCTCTGCCAGCGGCAGAAGCAAACTTCCGTGGTTTGAGCCAACGCCAGTCGGAAACAGAAAACGCTCGCGACGAAACCGTGCGAGCGTTAGGAAATCGAAAGTCATGCCGCTTTGCACAACACAAAGCGTGATGAAGAGCCGCCGATCAGACTTGAACTGATGACCTATGCTTTACGAAAGCATCGCTCTGCCAACTGAGCTACGGCGGCAAATTCGGACATTCGACCGGTTGAATCAGCCCGCGTCGAAGTGTCGGGAAGTATCGGAATCAGTGGTCCGCTTTGCAAGTGGGAAAACGTTGTTTGCCAGCGTGCAGCGCGGCTGGGTTCCCGCCTGCGCGGGAATGACGGGGTGTGTTTGGCTGCGGGGCAGGGACACGGCGATGTTACTTTCGGTTCGAGGCTGCCTGGTGAAGGCGGTAGAGTTCCTGCATCGCCTGCATCGGCGTCATGTTGTCGAATTCCAGGCAGCGGATTTCGTCAACGAGCGGGTCTTCCGGCAGTTCGAACAGGCTCAACTGCTGTTTGCGCTGTGAACGAGTCTGGCGTTCGGGGACCGCTGGGCGACCATCGTCGTTGACGTGCTGGTTTTCCAGAGTCTCCAGAATCGTGGCTGCCCGTTCTGTCACCGGCCGCGGGACTCCTGCCAGCTTTGCCACATGAATTCCGTAACTGCGCCCGGCCGCGCCTTCGATGACGCGGTGCAGAAAGATCACGTCGTCGTTGTTTTCCTGAACCGACACATGCCAGTTCGCCGCGTGTTTCAGCGTGCGAGTCAGGTCGGTCAGTTCGTGATAATGCGTGGCGAAAAGAGTGCGGCAGCGCGTTTCGTCGTGCAGGTATTCGGTGATGCTCCAGGCCAGCGAAATGCCATCGTACGTGCTGGTACCACGGCCGATCTCGTCCAGAATAACAACGCTGCGGTCGGTGGCCGTGTTGAGAATTCGAGCGGTCTCGGTCATTTCGACCATGAACGTACTTTGCCCCCTGCCGAGTTCGTCGCTGGCCCCGACTCGCGCGAAGACGCGGTCGGCGATCCCGATCCTGGCCGACGCCGCCGGAACGAACGACCCCATCTGCCCCATGATCGTGATCAGCGCGGCCTGTCGAATGTAGGTGCTCTTGCCGGCCATGTTCGGCCCGGTGATGATCTGAACCAGGCCATTGTTCGCATGCTCCGGCATTTCGCTGGAACGCGGATCTGCCTGGTCGTCCGTCGCAAATGCCTGCGCTGCGCCGGGTTCGACGGAACCGGAGTCGCGCCGGACGGCTTCCACTCCCAGCCTCACGTCGTTCGGCACGAATTCGCCGGACGGCATCAATCGGTCAAGTACCGGGTGACGTCCTTCGCGAATATCCAGCACCGGTTCAGAACAGACTTCCGGCCGACAGTAATCCGCGGCCGCTGCCAGAACCGCCAGACCGACCAGCACATCAATCTCCGCCAGGGCATCCGCCGTGGACAGCAGCCTGGCGACGTGTTCGCCGACTTCCGCCTTCAGTTTCGAAAAAAGCTCCTGCTCCAGAGCCTTGCTTTGATCTTCCGCCCGCAAAACCTTGTCTTCGTACTCCTTCAGTTCCGGAGTGATGTAGCGTTCCTGATTCTTCAGGGTTTGCTTGCGGATGTAGTCATCAGGAACTTTGCTTAGATGCGTTCCGGTGACTTCCAGGTAATAGCCGAAGACCTTGTTGAAGCCGATCTTCAGGCTGGGAATGCCGGTTCGTTCGCTTTCCTTTGCCTGGTAGGCGGCGATCCACTGCTTGCCGCCTTTGGACAGATCACGAAGCTCATCCAGAGTCGCGTTGAATCCCGGACGAATCACGCCTCCGTCGGCAACGGTCAGCGGTGGTTCGTCGACGATGGATTCCTGAATGACATGACGAACGTCGGGGCACAGATCGATACGCTGTTCCAGCGTCTGCAGCCGTTTGGCGTTTCGCTGAGCGAGTTTCGCCCGCAGCTTCGGAAGCTGTTCCAGAGTCGATGCCAGGCAGGTCAGATCTCGCGGGCTGCAGCGACCGGTGGCAATGCGGGATGTCAGTCGCTGCAGGTCGTACATCTGTTTCAGCAGGTCGCGAAGATCGTCCCGCAGCGTCAGGTCGCTGACGAGTTCCTGCACGGAATCCAGCCGCTGACTGATCTGCTCGATGTCGGTCAGCGGACTTGACAGCCAGTCGGCCAGCAGGCGGGCTCCCATCGGTGTGGACGTTTCATCAATGACATCCAGCAGGCTCTGTTCGCGCCGGCCTTCACGCATGGTGTGCGTCAGTTCCAGGCTGCGGCGAGTGGCTTCGTCGATCACCATGTGCCGCTGGCGTCGGTACGATTCCATGCGAACAATGTGCGGCAGCGCGGCCTTTTGAGTTTCGCGAATGTAATCGAGTAAAGCTCCCGCAGCCGTCACGGCGGGTGAATCTTCGTCAATGTCGAAGCCTTCCAGCGTCTTCGTGCCGAAATGTTCCTTCAGCAAACGAAGCGAATCGTCCCTGGAAAAACACCACGCGGGGCGAGCGGTCAGGACTGGTCCGCCAAGATCCGCTCGCTTGACAGGCAGGTCACCGTCGGACGCTGCACCTTCCGGAACCAGACATTCGGCCGGCCGAATCCGCGCCAGTTCGTCCTGCAGCACGGCCGGTTCGATTTCCGAAACCAGAAACCGCCCGGTGGACACTTCCAGCCAGGCCAGACCCAGATTGGTTTTTGAAGGCGCGACGGCCGCGATGAAGTTGCTTTCACGCGGATCCAGCAGTTCATCTTCCGTCAGCGTGCCCGGTGTGACGACTCGCGTGACTTCGCGGCGGACCAGTCCCTTCGCCGTTTTCGGGTCCTCCACCTGATCGCAGATGGCCGCGCGGAAGCCGGAATGGATCAGCTTTTGCAGATAGTTGTCGAGCTGATGATAGGGAAACCCGGCCATCGGAATCGGGTTTTCGGACGACTTGTCGCGGCTGGTCAGAGTCAGTCCCAGCACGCGCGCGGCGTTTTGGGCGTCTTCGTAGAACAGCTCGTAGAAGTCTCCCATCCGGAACAGCAGGATCGCGCCGGGATTCTCGGCCTTGACCTCCCTGTAGCGTTCCATCATGGGGCTAAGCTTGGTCACCGCTTGTTCCTGCGGAGGTCGAAGTGGAAAAAATACGGCTGGCAGGATACTGGACGTTGGGAATTGAGAATGGAGGACGCTAAGCCACGCCGCATTCTCAATTCGCTATTCTCAATTCCCTCATCCCTCGTTTCCCTCGTTCCAGTGCTCCAACCCTGGAACTCGCTGCCAGAAAGGCTCCGCCTTCCCGCGAACCCGACGTCGGGATTCGTCAAACCCGAGACACCCGGTTTGACGTTCGTGACTTGTCCCGCGGCCTCACACCTGCTTTTCATCCGGGAACAGCATACTGACGCTGGTTCGGTCGTGGATGCTGCGGATGGCCTGAGCGAACAGCGGGGCGACGGAGATGATTTCCAGCTTTGGCGTCAGTGGTTCAAAGGGGGCTTCGATGGTGTCGGTCATGAACATTCGTTCGATGAGGCTGTTCTGAATTCTGGCGGCAGCGCCGCGGGACAGCACTCCGTGAGACACCGCGGCATAGATCTCTCTGGCGCCGCGCTCCTTCAGGACTTCCGCCATGCTGCACAGTGAACCGCCGGTGATTGTGAAGTCGTCCACCATCAGCACATTGCGGCCTTTCACGTCGCCGATGACTTCCAGAATTTCGGCCTGTTCGGAATGATCGGTGCGCGTCTTGTTGCCGATGACAACGGGGACTCCCAGCAGGTTGGCAAACGCGGCGGCTGACTTGGCGAATCCGGCGTCCGGGCTGCAGATCACCAGGTTGTCGATTCCCAGCGTCTGAATGTGCTCACAGATGACCGCGCGAGCATACAGATGATCGACCGGAACGCTGAAGAAGCCCTGAATCTGCGGGCTGTGCAGGTCCATGGTCAGCACGCGGTCGGCTCCGGCCGCTTCGATGGCGTCGGCGCACACGCGAGCACGAATCGACACGCGCGGCTCGTCCTTCTTATCGCCCTTCGCGTAGCTGAAGTACGGGATGACGGCTGTGATGTTCTGAGCACTCGCGCGCTTCAGCGCGTCGATCCAGAACAGCAGTTCCACAAAGTTGTCATTGACCGGCTGGTGAACTCCCTGCACGATGAATGTGTCCCGGCCGCGGACGTTTTCCAGAATCCGCACGAACACGTTGCCTTCGCTGAACACCTGAGCCTGGCAGGGAGTCAGCCGCACTCCCAGTTCGTTGGCGATCTTCTGAGCGAAGACGGGATTCCCGGAGCCCGCAAGAATCGCCAGATCTCCCTGAGGCGGCTGAAAACGGTGCAGACGCGGCCCCTGTCGACTGTCGGGCGAGTTGGAAACCGGATTCATGAATGACGAGCCGGGGCAGGGTCGAAGACGGGTTCGTGAGGCGGCGAGCGGGCATCTTATCGGTGGGAAATGGTAACTCAAGCGGAGTCCGCCGTCCGCTTTCCGTAATCCGTCGATCAGCGCGGCATCTCTCCGGCACGAAGCGAAATTCGTTGCACGGGGTCACCCTGCGGACAGCGCGCGGGCTTTCTGGCATTCCATGCATTCGACTCTAGAATCCCCGTTTCGTCAGCCCGGTTGTCTGCGAGCTGACGTCGCGCCGAACGCCGTTGCGGCATGTTCGGCAGCGAAAGCCATCACTCCATCGAAAGCCCCGCGATGACAAATCGCATCTGGAATTTTTCCGCCGGCCCGGCCGTGCTGCCCGAAAGTGTCCTTGAGGAAGCCCGCGACAATCTGCTGTCGCTGGGAAAAACGGGAGTCGGCATCTGCGAACATTCACATCGCGGCAAGGCGTTTGTCGCCGTGGCGGAGGAAGCGGAGGCTTTGTGCCGTGAGATCGCCGGCATCCCTGACAACTACAAAGTGCTGTTTCTTCAGGGCGGCGCGTCGCTGCAGTTCGGCATGGTTCCGATGAACTTTCTGTCGCCCGATCGGACGGCTGATTATCTGGTCACCGGATCGTGGTCGCAGAAGGCCGTCAAGGAAGCGAAGTTGTTTGGGAACGTGCATACCGTGTGTTCCAGCGAAGACCGAAACTTCAACTACATCCCGATCGAAAACCATTTCAGCGAGTCGCCGGAGTACGTTCACTTCACATCGAACAACACAATCTTCGGCACTCAGTTCGCGCATGAACCGGCGGGTTTCAGCAACGCCGCGTTTCTGGTCTGCGATGCCAGCAGCGACATCTTCAGCCGCCCGATCGAGGTGTCCCGGTACGGCATCATCTATGCGGGAGCACAAAAGAATCTGGGTCCCAGCGGCGTGACGCTGGTCATCATTCGCGACGAACTGGTCGACCGCGCCGGCAGAGATCTCACCGCCATGATGCAATATCGAACTCACGCGGCCAATGAGTCAATGTACAACACGCCGCCGACGTTCGGCATTTATCTGATGATGCTGGTCTTCCGCTGGATCAAAGCCGGCGGCGGACTGGAAGGCATGCAGCAGCGCAACCAGGCGAAGGCCGAAAAGCTGTACAACTTCCTGGACAGCAGCAGCCTGTTTCAGCCGACAGCGCGCGAAGACAGCCGGTCGCTGATGAATGTCTGTTTCGTCACCGGCGATGAACAGAAGGATGCGGCATTCGTCAGGCAGGCCGAAGCCAGCGGCTTCAGCGCTTTGAAGGGACACCGCAGCGTGGGCGGCATGAGAGCCAGCATTTACAACGCATTTCCTCCGGCCGGTGTCGACGCATTGATTCAGTTCATGAAGGACTTTGAAGCGGCCGGGTAGGGCAACGGTCAGCATCCGGCAACGTGTTCGGTGCCGATCGCGGGGGACGCGCGGAATCCGGCCTATTCGGCGGCCCTGCGTCCGCGGCGCTGCATGCCGTCGAACTGAGCCTTGCGGCGAAGCGTGTGATGATAGTGCTGTGCGAAGCGGTGCGATTCGTCCCGCACGTATTGCAGCAGCCGCAGCGCATACGAATGACGGCTCAGACGATGCGGTTCGTCTTTGTCGGGAACGTAGATTTCTTCTTCCCGCTTGGCGAGCGAAATTGTTGTCGGCGGAGTCACTCCGATGTCGAGCATGGCCTGGACCGCTGCGTTCAATTGGCCTCTGCCACCGTCGATCAGCAGCAGATCCGGAAACGCGTCGCCTTCCTGAGACAGACGGCGGAATCGGCGTGTCACGACTTCGCGCATCGACGCGAAATCGTCAACGCCTTCGACCGACCGGATTCGGTAGCGCTTGTAGCCGTGCTTGAACGGCAGTCCGTCGATGAATTGAACCATGCTGGCGACCGTTTCGCCGCCCTGCAGATGAGCGATGTCCATGCCTTCGATGACTCGCGGCGTTTCCTTCAACTGCAGCACCTTCTTCAGTCCCGCCAGCCCTTTTTTGGGATCGATGTAGAAGACTTCCGGCTGGACATGCTGTTCCAGGTCGCCTCGCAGATTCAGTGTGTTGATGGCCTGAATGTCGTCGCGGATGCGGGCCGCCTTTTCGAATTTCAGTTCCGCGGACGCCTGCTGCATCTGCTTTTCCATCTGTTTCAGCAGGCGTGACTTTTTGCCGTCCAGCAGCAGCTTCAGCCGGCGGATGTCTTCGCGGTAGTCTTCGCGGCTGATCTGCAGGTTGCACGGAGCCGTACATTGCCGGATGCTGGCCAGCAGGCACGGCCGAAACCAGCGCCAGCGTTCGTCAGCGGCGTCAATGTCCAGGCTGCAGGTGCGAAACCGAAAGATCTTCTGCAGGACGGCGATCGTCCCGCGAAGCTGACCGGCGTTCGTGAACGGACCGTACAGCTTGACTCCGCTGGGCTGCGGCGTACGCGTGAATTCGATTCGCGGATAGTCTTCACGCGTGGTGATCTGCAGATACGGGAACGTCTTGTCGTCTTTCAGCAGCGCGTTGAACCTCGGCTGAATATCCTTAATCAGCCGGGCTTCCATCAGCAGCGCGTCGACTTCGCTGTCGGTTTCGACGTAATCGATGTCGGCGATTTCTGTCACCAGTTCCGCGGTGCGTCGGTCGACCTCGGCCGCCTTGTTGAAGTAGCTTCCCGCGCGGCTGCGCAGATTGACCGCTTTTCCCACATAGATGACTCGTCCCTGAGCATCCTTCATCAGGTAAACACCGGGGGACGACGGGAATTCTCGCACTTTTTCCCGTGGCGAAAGCGGCTCGGCCGTGTGGTTCTGAGGCAGATCCACGCTGTGATGTTCAGTTTCGGGATTCGTCATGGAAGAAGCAGCGGCTCGTTGCAGCCAGCCCGGCCGGAAACCACACGGTGACGCAGCGGCAATCGTAGCGGGTGTCGGTGTCGAGACCAATGTGTCCTTTGTTTCACCGGAAAACGCTGCTGCGTGATTCCCACGTGCGTCTGCTTTGTGCCGGTCAACGACCCGTTCGCGTCAGGAACAGACAGCGAGGTTTGTTCTGCGCAGAGCAGTCTGCGATTCCATGCATGGGGCAGACGTCACTGCCGAAAACGCCGAACGGTCGGCCGCGTCAGCGATGTTTACGGCGGCCCGTGCATTGCGAACGGCCCGAACGTCGGCGGCTACGTCACTTCTTCCGTTTCCTGGCGACTGTCGTCTTCAACAAACAGCAGCGGGCTCATCTCTGTCTGGATGCTGACCAGATACGCTCGAAGTTTGGCATAGACATCGCCGGCGAAATCTTCGGCCTCCAGCACCGCCAGCATTCTGTCCAGCATTTGTTGATCGCTGACAACTTCGGCATCGAATTCCTTGCTGGCGGCGCGCAGTTCCAGAAGCTTCGGAAGATAGGCCTGACGCATGTGTTCGCTGAGAGCTCGTGCCAGGTATTCCGCCTTTTTGAAGCGTTCCACAAGCGGAAAATCTTCAGGTTTTTCGTTGTCCGGCATCGTAGTCGGCCCTTCTGCACGGGATTGCACGGGCGGCTATTAGAACACGCCGGGTCGACGAACGTCAACGGCGAAGTGACGTCGGCGCCGATCACCCTGCACGCTGAAAACTCACGCGCCGCGAAAGGTGCCTTCCATTACAAATTCGACGATCGGTTTGCGTCCGGAGGGTTGTTCTGCCTGCCGCATTCCGTCGGGAAGATCTGCCGGATCGCCGGGTTTACCGACCGCCACCATGATTTCGACGGCGTAGTCATCCGGAACATTCAGCGTTTCTCGCGCGGCAATCTGATCGAAGCCGGCCATCCCGTGAACCACCAGTCCCATGACGGCTCCCTGCAGCGCGAGGTTTTCGAAGGCGGCTCCGGCGTCAAACGTATGCACGCGATTCGGCTTGCCGTTGCGTTCGAACACTTTGTGAGACAGCACGACAATCAGTGCCGCCGCGTTCGCACACCACGTCTGATTGGCTTCCGCCAGCAGGTCGAAAAACGCTGCCCATTGATCGCTGTTTCTGCGGGCGTACAGAAACCGCCACTCCTGTTCGTTGTAGGACGACGGTGCCCAGCGAGCAGCTTCGAACAGCGTCATCAGCTCCGTATTCGAAAGCGGTTCGCCGCTCATCGCGCGAGGTGACCAGCGTCGCAGAAAAATATCGCTGATGGGAAATTCGGCCGAACGATGCTGCAGCGGGTCGGGAAGGTTCGCCATGAAAGCTGGTCTCCGGAAAATTCGAAACAACTGCGCGGCGGAAGTGTAGGCCACCGGCAGCGGGGCACGATGCGATTCTAGGTGTTTGTCCGGGAAGTGGTGTTTGAGTGGTTGGGTTTTGGGGTGGAGTTTTTGATTTTTTTGAATCTCTCGTCCGACTGCAGAAGATGTCGGCGGACGGTGCGGAAAATGGGCGGGACACGCAGGCTCGGAGTGGTGATGGCAGCGCGGAATCCGCGCAGACGGCTGCGCCACAGCCTGTTCAGCCGACTGCCGGCGCAACGCTTCTGAACAACTTCAGCAAGTTGTGAGTCAGGCACACCAGCGTCCATTCTCCCTTCATCTTCGCGAGGCCTCGCAGGAGGAATTTGCGAAACCCCTGAACGTGTTTGATCTGACCAAACACCGGTTCAATGATCACCTTCCGCCGGGCATATTCCCTGCGGCCCTTCTTTGTCCGGTTCCGGCGAGCCATCTTTTCCTTCGCCGTCAGGTTCTGCGGCGGCCGGCCTTTCGGCGAATCGGGAACCGCTTCGTTGTGCTTCTGACGACCGGTCGCGATGAACACATCATCAATGCGGTCATTGGCGTCCAGAGCGTTCATGTTGTCTTCGCTGAAATAACCCGTGTCAGCGGTGAACGCACCAACGTTCTCTTCGACGCCAGCGGCCTCCAGATTCTCGAGGGCCTGATCGGTCATCGGCACGGTCTGACGAACGTCGTTCGCCTGATCGGTCACGTCGGCGGCAACAATGATCTGCTGCTCGTTGGCCACCGCCTGAGCGTTGCCGCATTGGTCAAACCCTTTGTTCGAAGTCTTCATGATCTTCGATTCCGGGTCCGTGAAATTGCGTTGCGCTTTCGGATCTGGAACCGCTTCGTCCGGGTTGGTGCGATGGCTGCGGCCTTCGGCTTCCATCCGGTCAACATGGTCCCGGGCCTTCTGTCGAGCCTCTTCTTCCAAAGCCAGGTCATGCCTCAGGCATGCTACGCAAACCGTGCTTCCAGAATCTTCGCCAGCCGGCTTTCGCGACGCTTCAGTTCGTCGGGAATCTCATCGCCCGCCAGATCGCCGAACTGATCATCGTCGTCGGCATCCGCTTCACCGGCCCGAGCCAGCAGAGCATCGATTTCCTGCTGCAGGCGTTCTGCTTCCGGCCCCATCCGGTCGTAGCTCATCGCCTTGTGCCGCGAAGCGTTCGCGTTGATCTTTGTGCCGTCCAGCGACAACCGTCCGACCTTCAGCAGACCGGCTTCGCGGCACAAAATCAGCACCTGCAGAAACAGCGGCTGCAGGTGTTGCAGATGCCGGGCCCGAAATTCGGCAATCCGGCGAAAGTCGGGAATGTCTTCGCCCACGATGACTCGAAAGGCCGCGTCGGTCGCACACCGCTGCATGATCTTCCGCGACGAAAACACCCCCTGACTGTAGGCATACAGCAACAGCACCAGCATCATCCGCGGATGCGGCGTTCTCGGCTTGCCCGGCAAGGCGGCGGCTGGCCACCGTTGCCGGTGTCGTAATCGTCAACGATCGGCGAGACATCGATCTGAGCGGTGACATCCAGCAGAAAATAAACCAGATGATCTTCGGGCAGCCAGTCCCGAGGCGACGGCGGAAACAGCCAGCTCGCATCCGGCTGCCATTCGCGAAACTTAGGCGTGCGACAGATGAGAATTTCCCTGTAAACTGGTCTGTATGCAATGGGATCGAGGCGAGACACTACGGGGGAATCGGTTTTGGGATGAGGTGAGTGAACAAGGGGGATTGCCATGGATGGCGGAGCAGATCAGTTGTTGATTTCGGCGGCCCGTCAGATGCGGGGATCGGGGCGGCGGATGTTTCTCGCGGATGTTTGCAGCACGCTGTGTAACGGCAGTTCGCGGCAGGCGGAGTATCGGTTTGGCTGGGGACGTAAGACGATCGAAAAGGGAATGGCCGAACGGGCTCTGACCGGGGAGCAGCTTGCCAGTCGGCCGTCCAGCGGCAACCGGGGACGCCGGCCGACCGAACAGCAGCACCCGCAACTGGCCATCGATATCCGGCTGATCGTCGAGCCACACACGCAGCCGGACCCGGAACTGAAAACCAGGCGGCTCTACACCAACCTGTCGGCCGCGGAGGTGCGAGCGGCGCTGCAGGAAAAAGGTTACACCGAAGCCGAACTGCCGAGCGAACGCACGCTTCGCGACATTCTGAATCGCATGAACTATCGGCTGAAGCGGATTCAGAAGGCAAACCTCTGAAGAAAACGGAACACACCGATGCGATCTTTGACAACGTGAAGGCGGTGCGATCTTCTGCCGCCGATGACCCGGAAACACTGGAAATTTCGGTCGACACGAAGGCCAAAGTAAAACTGGGCGAATACTCTCAGGGGGAAAAAACCAGAACCGACAGCGACGGAAACGTCGTCAAGGCGTGGGACCATGACCCGCCGACCAAAGACAAGCTGGTTCCGTTCGGTGTGCTGGAACTGGCCAGTGGTTTGCTCACATTGATCTTCGGGACGCGTGAATGCAGCGACTTTTGGGGCGACGGCCTGACGCTGTGGTGGGAAGGAGTTCGCAGTCGCTGCCGGGGTATTCGGCGTCTGGTGATCTATCTCGACAACGGACCGAAGAATTCGGGAGTCACGCGAAAGTTTCTTCGCCGGATGGTTCAGTTCGCCGACTTCTCGGGCCTGGAGGTTCGACTGATTTATTACCCGCCGTATCACAGCAAATATAATCCGATCGAACGCTGCTGGTCGTCGCTGCAGCGGAAATGGAACGGTGTGCTATTGACCTGCTGGCACGTCGTCCGCGCGTGTGCCCTGAGAATGACCTGGTGTGGTCAACATCCGAGCGTTCACAAGATCGACGACCCGTATCACAATGACGCTCCGGTCACCAACGCCGAAATGAAACAAATCAACGCCCGACTCGAACGATCAACAACTCTCAGCAAATACGACGTCACCATCAAGCCACTCAAACCCCGCGGCAGGTAAATTCTCAACTGCCGCACGCCTTAGGCCTGCGACAGATGAGAATAGTCCCTCCCGTTGAAATGGGAGGGTCGAAGTTTGATCGCCGTGCAGGCGATCAAACGAGGGGAGGGCGTCCACGCAACGGAAATTCGCCGTGGTCACCCTCCCCGCGATCGAACGCCTGAACGGCATTCGATCGGCGACCCTCCCGTTGAAACGGGAGGGTGAAGCAATTGCCGCTCTGAAATGGTAAATTCTCATCTGCCGCGCGCCTGAAAAGTACCGGATCCCGATAACGTGATATCCGTTTGTGGGTAAGCATGCCAGCCCGACGTTTTTGCAGACCATAGATCACTCTGCATTATGCCGCTTTTCAATTCTGACTTTCTGACTCGCCTGGAATACCTGTCGCTGGTTTCGAAGAAAGTGTTTCGCGGGCAGATGATGGCTCAGCGCCGGACGACGGCCGTCGGCAGCGGAGTTGAGTTCGCGGATCATCGACAATACTACCCCGGCGACGATTTTCGGTATCTCGACTGGAATCTCTTTGCTCGCCATGACGAATTGCTGCTGAAGCGGTTTCAGGAAGAGGAAGATCTGCACGTCTATCTGCTGCTGGACTGTTCTCGCAGCATGGCAGCGGGAGATACGTCGAAATTCGATCTCGCGCGGCAGGTCGCCGCCGCGCTGGCATACATCGC
This sequence comes from Planctomycetaceae bacterium, assembly GCA_041398785.1. Taxonomy (NCBI): domain Bacteria; kingdom Pseudomonadati; phylum Planctomycetota; class Planctomycetia; order Planctomycetales; family Planctomycetaceae; species Planctomycetaceae bacterium. The sequence continues at coordinate 25,097 of JAWKUA010000040.1, forward strand.
TCTGGCGGATCTGGATCGCGTTTCCGTGTTTGCGTTCGCCGACGGGCTGATTGACGAATTTCCGCTGACTCGCGGTAAGGCTCGCATCCTGAGTCTGATGCAGTTTCTGGAAAAGCTGCAGCCAGCGGGAGCGTCGACCAGTCTGTCAGAACTGGCAGCACAATTCGTCCATCGTTCGCATCGCAGGGGACTGGCGGTTGTTCTCAGCGATCTGTTTGATCCGGACGGTTTTCAGCGCGGCATCGATCTGCTGCGGTACCACCGCTACGAACCGCATATCGTTCAACTGTCCAGCCGGCGCGACACTAATCCTCTGCTGCTGGGCGACGTGGAATTGTGCGACGCCGAAACGGGAGAAGTTCGTAATCTGGTCATAACGGAAAAGCACCAGCAGGCCTATCAGGCGCGGTTCGCTGCGTTTCTGGCATCGCTGCGCGAGTACTGTTCGAAGTACGGAATCGGCTGCACGATTGCCGACGCGGAGATGCCGTTTGACGAACTGGTACTGGGCATGATTCGCAGCACCGGCAGCGGCTGAGCCCTGCGGGCGGAATGCTGTCGCGGGTTTCTCGCAGCCTGATGCGTCCGGCGATGCTCCGGCAAGGCACTGTTTTCGTTGACGAACGTGTCGTGTATGCTCCGCCGGCATTCACCGCAAACTGACGACCCGCGAATAGACGACTCATGTGGGAGCACGACTTCATCATGCGTTCACGAAACTCATTGGCCGTCGTTTTTCTGATCGTACTGGCGGCCGGGATGTCGGCATCCGTCTCTCTGGCGCAGCAGGCGCCGAGCGAACCTGTGCCGGATGCGGATACCAATGCGGCCGCCGCGGCACTTTCAGAGTCGCCTGCCGCGACGGAATCATCCGACGCTGAGGACGCTCCCGTTCAGGCCAACCTGCTGCGCCTGTTCGAAAAACGCGTCGACAATTACGCGAAGACAGCCGTCAATGCCATCGCGTCCGTGTTGTTCTGGGAATTCATCGGCCGTCGCACGTTTACAGACGACCTCGGTGATAGTCCGCTGGTATCCGCTCGTCTGAAGGAACTCATTGCTGCGGCTGAATCGAATCTGACGCCGGACGAACAAAAGGAACTCCGGCTGCGAATCCGCCAGGAGAAGAAATCGCTGTGGACCGTCGATTTCGCCAGGCGACACCTTTCGGAATCCGACGCGGCGGACTTCGACGAAGAACTCATCACGATGACTCGTCAGGTTCAGCCACTTGTCGACAAAGCGGCCGAAAACGTCAATCGTGACGAGGCCGACTTCACGCTGTCACTCGCCAGCGGGGATCTGACCGAAACAGAACGGCTGGTGGTTGCCGACGCGCTGAACGACCGATTCAGCGGAATGCCGCTGCGAAGTTTCAGTGTTCAAGTCGCCGAAAGTGATGCGACCGACCAGAAACGCCGCTTCACCGCCGTCAACAGCGGCATTCCGTTTATCGTTGCGTGGCTGGTCGCCGGAGCCGTGTTTTTCACTCTGCGAATGCGGTTCATCAACCTGCGCGGATTCTGGCATGCCGTCAAAGTGACCTCCGGCAAGTACGACGATCCCACCGATGAAGGTGAAGTCAGCCACTTTCAGGCGCTGACAGCGGCGCTGTCCGCAACCGTCGGACTGGGAAATATCGCCAGCGTCGCCATCGCCGTCGGCATCGGCGGACCGGGAGCCACGTTCTGGATGATTGTCGCCGGGCTGCTGGGCATGAGTTCCAAATTCACTGAATGCACGCTGGGACAGATGTACCGGCAGGTGCGCCCGGACGGTCGCATCATGGGCGGTGCCATGTTCTATTTGTCTCGTGGTCTGAAGGACATCGGACTGGGACCGCTGGGGATGATTCTGGGAGTCATGTTCGCAGTGCTTTGCGTATTCGCATCGTTCGGCGGCGGCAATGCGTTTCAGGTCAATCAGGCGATCAAAGCCGTGCAGCAAACGTTTGGCGAAACACCGTGGCTGCAGGAAACCGGTGGTCGACTAGTCCTGGGAACGATCATGGCCCTGCTGGTTGGCATCGTGATCATTGGCGGTATCCGGCGGATTGCGTCAATGGCGGAAAAGATCGTTCCGCTGATGTGCGGAATCTACGTGCTGGCATGCCTGTTCATTCTGGTGAAGAACGCCGGTGCGATTCCCGACGCCGCGCGGCTTATCGTTTCCAGCGCGTTTACCCCGGCCGCCGGGTATGGAGCGATGATCGGTGTTCTGGTGCAGGGGTTTCGCCGGGCGGCATTCAGTAATGAAGCAGGAGTTGGTTCTGCCGCGATTGCGCATTCAGCCGCCAAAACGGACTATCCCGCGCGCGAAGGTATTGTCGCGCTGCTGGAACCGTTCATTGATACTGTCGTCGTCTGCACAATGACTGCCCTGGTGATTGTCATTACCGGAGCCTATGACGTCACGAAACCGGAATTCCGCGAATTGATCCTCAGTACAAACGGAGCAGGTCTGACCGTCATCGCGATGAAGAGTCAGATTTGGTGGTTCCCGTATGTGCTGGCGGTGGCAGTTCTGCTGTTCGCCTATTCAACCATGATTTCGTGGTCCTACTACGGCGAACGCTGCTGGTCTTATTTGTTCGGGGACGGCAGCTCCATGGTCTATCGCATCCTGTTTCTTATCTGCGTGATTCTGGGATCAGTGGTTTCCGCCACGAGCGTTCTTGATCTCAGTGACCTGATGATTCTTGGCATGTCGTTTCCCAACATTCTGGGAGCCGTGCTGCTGTCCGGAAAAGTAAAACGCCACCTGGACGACTACTGGCGCAAACTGAAAGCCGGCGAATTCGATCAAACGCCCGCAACATAGCTCCGCCTCGACTCCACATCGCCCATTTGCATATCCGCCGTCCCGACTCTCAACTCTCAACTCTCAACTCTCGCCCCCCTCCACTCCGGAACCCACACCATGCCGCTGACCTGTTCCAAAGTTGTCGTTCCGGTGGACTTCTCCGGCGAATCACCGAACGCCATTCGCGCCGGGCTGCAGCTCGCCGGCGATCCCCAAAACCTGCACCTCTTGCACGTGCTGGTTCCCATCGATGACCTGTCACCGGGAGTTCTGCTTGGAGAAGTCACCGAAGAAACTCGCGTCGAACATATCCGCGCGAATCTGAAAAAACTGGCTGACGACAACGGCGCTTCCGATGCGCAGCAGGTCGTTCTGCTGGGAACGCCGGGACTGGAAATTGCTGACTATGCCACACAACAGTCGGCGGACATGATTGTCATCCCGTCCCACGGCTATCACGGTGTGAAGCGGCTCGTGCTGGGATCGGTGGCCGAACGAGTCATTCGACATGCGGAATGCAGCGTGCTGGTGCTCCGACGTTCCGACGCGGAATAGCCACGCATGTCCTTCGAATGGCGATTCTTCGACTGCTGTCTGCAGCGCCGGCAGATTCCACTGCTGATGGGAATCCTGAACGTCACGCCGGACAGCTTTTCCGACGGCGGCCTGCATACCGACGTGGAAAAAGCCGTCGCTCACGGTCTGCAACTGGCTGCCGCCGGAGCGGACATCATCGACGTCGGCGGCGAATCCACACGTCCCGGTGCTGCACCGGTCCCGGTTGATGTCGAGCTTCGTCGAACGATTCCCGTGATCGAAGAACTCGCGCAGCGAATCAACATTCCGATTTCGATCGATACCACGAAATCCGAAGTCGCTCGCCGGGCCGTCGCTGCCGGAGCAAAGATCGTCAATGATATTTCCGGTGGTACGTTCGACGACGACATGCTGCCGGTTTGTGCGGAATCCCGCGCGGGAATCTGCCTGATGCACATCCAGGGGACTCCGCAAACGATGCAGCAGGATCCCGTGTACAGTGACGTCGTCGCAGACGTCACCGATTTTCTGCGCCAGCGGCTGGAAGCTTTCGCCGCTGCGAAGATCGCGGCCGAACGCATCTGCGTCGATCCCGGAATCGGTTTCGGCAAGACGGCGGACCACAATCTGCAACTGATGCGGGCCGTCAGCACAATGCGAAACGAACTGCAGCGACCCGTACTGATCGGCCATTCGAGAAAACGATTCCTGTCCCGGCTGCTGGGGCGCAGTGTCGAGGAACGCCTGTCCGGAACGCTGGGCGTTGCCATCGCGCTCGCGGAAGCCGGAACCGACGTCCTGCGCGTACACGACGTGCAAGCCGTCCGGGACGCGTTGCTGGCATGGCGGGCGGTGTCGAATCCCGATGCATTGCCTCAGGATTCGTCAGTCGGCGGAACCGAATGACACCCCGCGCGAAGCGGCGCGGCGAATCATGTGAGCCTGACGATCACGGTCGCTCGCCCGACGCCAGACGGTTGTCGAATTCTTCAAGCACCGGCCGGATATCGGCGACGCTTTCCACAAGAGCATGTGCTCCGGCCGACGTTAACGTGACTCCGGCGGCGCGGATGGCGGCACTGCGTTCTTCGTCCGGCAACCGACTCAGTTCTTCTTCGCCAAGCCCCACGCCGTTGCCGGTGCGAGTGACGCCGACGGTCCAGCAGCCGGCATGGCGACCGGCTTCGACGCCGACGGCGGTATCGTCGACCTTCACAATCGTCCACAACGGATAGACGCCCATCTTCATCGCTGCCGTGTAAATCAGGAACGGTGCGGGACGGCCTTTCGGCGCATCTTCCGATCCGAGCGAACAGTCGGGAACGTAGCCCTGTTCCGCCGCAGCGGCCGTCACAATCTGCAGCAGTTCGCGCGTGTAGCCGGTTGAAGATCCGATCTTCAGCCCCCTGCTCCGGCACCAATCGACCAGTTCCGGCACGCCGTCAATCAGTTTGCTGTGATGATGAAGAGTCTGCTTCTGCAGCGGCAGAAAGTCGTCGTACATCGCGTCGATGTCGGCGTCACCGCACGCGCAACCATGCTGACTGCGCCATCGGGCGGCGACATCCGGCATGGCCGCAATCGCTGCGATATGATCGCGTTTGGCCATTCCCATCGGTTCCCGCGCCTGCTGCGCAGAAATCGGCACGCCGCGCTGACGGAAGATCTCCTGAAACACGACCGCTGGAGCACAACTTCCGTGGTCCACAGTTGTTCCGGCCCAGTCGAAAACAACGGCTTTCAGATGCTGGAAGGAAGTGGTCATTTCTTGTCATCACCTCAAACACAATTCCGCGATCGGAGTTTCGAGACGGTCATCCGCGGCGACGAAATGCCTGGAAGTCTTGCCTGCGCGTTGCCGGTTCATGCCTGGTCCTGCCAGAACTGTTCCGCCAGCCCGAACGACATCGTCATCCCTGCGCCGCCGGGTGCGACGCGCACCGTGACACCGGGATGCGGTTCCGCAGTAAAGATCGGTTGCTCCGGATGTTTCGCGTAGATGCCGTGCCAGCGGCGTTCGATCGTCCAGTCGGGCAGCACGAATTGTTTTCCCAGTTCCCGCAGCATGAGTTCATCAATTTCCGACCGGTCGAAGATGCTGATCCGGTCATCGTACTCGTGTGAATCACCCAGCACGACCTGGCCGTGTTGGTTCTGAGACATCATGACGTGGATCCCGAATCGATCCAGCTCAGGCGTTTCCTCGGCGACGCGACGTTTCAGCGCCGCCAGCGACGGACAACCCGCGAACGACGTGTAGTGCCGCAGTGTCAGCCCGCTGGCGACATGCGGACCGAGTTTCCAGCCATCGCGCTGAGCGACCGTGCGCAGCATCTGCAGCTTGCAGATTCTCAGGCCGGAATTATGAAACGCCTCGGGAAACAGAGTCTGAAAATCATGACCGCTGCAGATCACAGTGCGATCGGCCTGCCATGAACGACCGTCGGACGCACTCAGAACACCATCTTCCGCGGCGATGACATTCGCGCCGAAGCAGCATTCGACGCCGTGCTGTTCGTGCAGCCAGGCCGGCAATCGGTAGATCGCTTGTTCCGGATTCACGCAGCATTCGGTGGAACTCCACATGGAACCCAGCAGGTCATCCGGCTTCGCGGCGGCAGTCCGATTCCGTGTCTGTTCGGGAGTCAGCAGTTCGACGGCGATGTTGGTGCCGCGGGCCGCGTCGCGGAATTCTTCCAGCACGGCAAGTTCGTCGGCACGATGAGCCAGATGCAGCGATCCGCATTCATTCAGCCACAGCCCGGAACCCTTTGCCGTTTCCAGCCACAACTCACGCGACCGCATTGCCGTATCGAATAGCGGTCCGGGCGGTTGCCCAATGGGCCAGACCATTCCGAAGTTGCGTATGGAAGCTCCGCACGCGATAGGAGACCGTTCCAGCAACACCACCTTCAACCCGCGAACGGCGGCTCGCCACGCGTGAGCGAGTCCGACAATGCCGGCCCCGACGACGGCAACGTCATGTTGTGTCACTGCTAGATGCTTCATAATCGACGTGGCAGCGCTGTTCTTTTCAATGTCGGACGCTCATCGGGTGGAACTGCGTCAAGTCGATCGCGGGCAGCATTTTGAGCTTCTATGACGGCGGAAGCTGCAAATCGGAGTCCAATCCCGACCAGCGACGCGAGGGAAAATACAATTAGCAGTGCTGCGATCGGAAAAACATGACGTCCGGACGCTGTACCATCGCGACTGTGCTTCTCCACTCGCCGCAGAGACTTCACAAAGTGCTCAAGGTCCGGAGTCTCCAGCCCGGCCACTTTCGCCGCGTCATCCCAGTGCCGCAGGCGCAGTGCAGCTTCCCAGTGCGGCGACTGGCGAAACTCGGCCAGTTCGTCGTCGGACATATTGCCGCCCTGCAGTTCCAGACTGGTCAGCGATGGCGGTGAAAGTGTCTGACGATATTCGGGATCAACGGTACACAGGTACCGCTTGGCCGCGACGTGCAGGCGGACGGGTTCGGTCACGGCATCGTCGAAGTGTTGTTGCAGAAACCGGTTGCCGCTGACTTCGTGTCGATCGTCGATGCCTTTGTCCGGAGCATCCGACGGCAGCTCGTGCAGCAGATGGCCGACGTCGTGCAGCAATGCGGCGACGATCAATGATGGCGACGCGCCTTCCTGTTCGGCCAGCGCCGCGCATTGCAGAGCGTGTTCCTGCTGAGTCACTGCTTCACCGCCGTATTCGGAATCTCCCTTCGCGCGGAAGAGTCCTGCAATGACTGACGATGGGCCCGAAGTCTCCGGGACGGAACGGTCATTCATGGTTTCACGGCCGTGCGAATGGGTCGGTGTTCCTGAGCGAACTGAAATGCGGTGTTGACGTCGGGCAGAGCAAACGACCGTTCAACCAGCTCCGCGAACGGAAACTGCCGACCGTCGCCTGCCAGAAATTCGACCGCTGCCAGCAGGTCATCCGGACGATAGTTATGAACTCCCGCGATGGAAAGCAGCCGTCGGACCACTCGTTCGGGATCGAGCAGCAGATGCGGCCCCGGAAACACAGAACCCACCAACACGATTCTCGCGCCGGTACCCGCCAGATCGATGGCCGCGTGATTGGCCTCGGGCTGTCCCGTCATTTCAAAGACGACATCGAACCCGTCGCCGCCGTTCGCCTGCGAAGTTTCGGAAGCCGCGGCGGGAAGATCATTCCACGCGACAACGCGATCCGCTCCGAAGCGCAGCGACATAGCTCGCCGTTGTTCGTTGACGTCGCAGACGGTGACGGAATCGGCTGCGGCACATTTCGCCATTGCTGCCATCGTCAGGCCCAGCATTCCGGCTCCCAGAACCAGCACTCGGTCGCCGTCGATCGATCCGGCGGTTCTCAGCGCCGCTGCACACGTCGACGTCGCACAGCTTGCCGGACACAGAACTTCATCCGAAAGTGACGCGTCAACTTTCAAGGCCGCGGTGTTCTTTCGGAGATGGCAGTGCTGTGCCAGCCCGCCGCTCAGCGACCAGGCGTCTTCCAGTTTGTGATGTCCGTACTTGTGCAGGTCGGCGCACTTTTGAGGAATTCCGCGTCGGCAGTTGCGACATCGTCCGCAGCTCACGGCAACGGACCAAACGACTCGGTCGCCCGGTTGAAGTGTCTCGCCGCGCAGGTCGGTCAGTGCCTTGTCCGGCACCTGTTCGACGACGCCGACAATCTCATGACCGAGTATCGTGGGCGCCGGCACGGAACGCCGTCCGCTGCAGGAATGCAGGTCACTTCCGCAGATCGTACAGCAGTTGATTCGCACCAGAGCCTCGCCGTCGCGCAGTTCGGGAACAGGCAGTTCGCGCAGTTCCATCGGCTGACCCGGCTGCGTGAAGACCGCAGCGAGACTGGACGCGGAATTCGCCGGCTTAGTCGTCATGCACGAGAATCGAATCTGCAGTTTGTCGGAGTTGATCGTCGGCAGTGTCCATCGGCGAATCGCTGAGCACCTTTCGGAAATACAACGCGCTGAACGCCAGTGCCAACAGCGAAAACACGACCGTCCACATCGTCGCTGTACGAAAGAAGGGCAGGAACTCGCCTTCGGCCGGAAGAAAAGTCTTCGCCACCATGATGGCGGCAAATCCCAGATAGCCGACCGAATCGGCAAGATACATCA
>JAWKUA010000041.1 GCA_041398785.1 Planctomycetaceae bacterium
GGATCCCGCAGGAACGCGGCCAGTTCCCGTGCGATCGGCGGTTCGGTCCAGGATTCATCGGGCGGATGGAAGGCGGACAGGTCGACGGCCGGAGCAATCACTTCCATGCGATCCGGCTGGTAATGATCGTAAATCGCGTACTGCTGTTCGACTTCCTGATTGGTGCTGGTGACGACCAGTGAGGCCGTTTCCAGAGCGGTCTCTTCGGCTTCAATACGGGTGTGGAAGTGATATTTTCTGTCGAGCTGCTTCGGGTTTTTGTGGCCGATCAGCAGCCGCTGTTTCTTGACGCGCCCCAGCGAATGGCCGGTGAAGATATACGGAATGTGCAGCAGCCGCGCCAGTTGAGCACCCACGTATCCGGCGTCGGCATAGTGGCCGTGGATGACATCCGGAAGACCGTGGCGCCGAAAATGCACCAGCGTCTGGTCGATGAACATCTCCAGAAACGGCCACAGCGATTCCTTCTTCAGATAGCGCTTCGGTCCGAAGGGAATACGCACCAGCCTGGCTTTGTCCGTGATGGGTTCTTCGGTCTGAGCGTACTGTTCGTCGATATTCGGATCGATAATCTGCCGCGTCAGCAGTTCCACGCTGTGAACCTGCGGGTGCCGGGACAGCTCCGCGGCAAGTTCCAGAACATAAATCACCTGGCCGCCCGTATCCGCGTCGCGCCCCAGCTCCGGCTCCGTGGCACGAATCAGCCCGTGCAGACTGATCAGACAGATTTTCAGTTGGCCGATTTCGCGGGAAGTCGTCATTTCCAGGTGTTTCGGTTTCTGTCAGCAGTGTTGCGGTGGAGCCCCAGAATAGCCGACCATCACCGGAACGGAAACCGCGCGGCGGTCCGTTCAGCGTCCCGCGCGTGCGTGTGGAGATCTCGCGACGTTGTCTGCGGAGCGGATGGGCGGCACACGGACGAGTCCCGCGCGTCAGCGTTTGGCGGCCAGCATCAGCACACCGGCCGCGACAAGTCCGACGCCCGTCCATTCGCGAAGGGACAGCCGTTCGCCCAGAAACACGAAGGCGAATACGGCAACCAGCACCAGACTGAGCTTGTCGACGGGAGCCACTCGCGACGCGTCGCCGATCTGAAGCGCGCGAAAGTAGCAGACCCAGGAGGCTCCCGTTGCCAATCCGGACAGACTCAGGAACACCCACGTCTTCCGCGGCAGCAGCAGCGGGTTGCTCCACTTCCCCGTGATCGCGACAAACAATCCCAGCACGGCGATGATAATCACCGTTCGCACCAGCGTGGCCATGTCGGAGTCGACATCCTGCAGGCCGACTTTCGCAAAGATCGCCGTCAGCGCGGCGAACACCGCGGACAGAAGTGCCCAGTAAAGCCACGCGGAGGAATTTGGCATGTTCGTCGCCCGGCGCGGGTTGGAAGGATGGCTTTGAAGCAGGATCGGCCCGTGTTACAGAATCGACGGTCCCTTCACTTCGATGCCCTTGAGCTTCATCTTCAGTTCTTCGACGTTGGGTGATACTTCGAACGCTGTTTCGCGGCTGATGAATTCCCGCGTTACGAAGTCGTACAGGCTGTCATTGAACAACTGCATGCCTTCGTCTCTGCCGATGCGAATCGCGGCGGGCAGCTTTTCGTCTTCGTTTTCCATAACCAGCTTGCGCACGGTCGGGTTGAACGTCATGATTTCGACGATCGGCACACGGCCGGGTTCGTCGACGATTGTCTTCAGCAGTTTCTGGCCGACGATTGCCTTCATGCTCATTCCGATCGCCGCGCGGATCGCCGCGTGCATGTCGGCGGGGAACAGGTCGATGATACGGGGAATTGTGCCGGGTGCGCTGGACGCGTGAATCGTTCCGAACACCAGGTGGCCGGTTTCCGCGGCGTGAATGGCGGTTTCGAAGGTTTCGCGGTCTCGCATTTCGCCCACCAGCATGATGTCCGGGTCTTCTCGCACGGCGTGTTTCATCGCCACGTGGAAGTCGACTACGTCCTGGCCGATTTCCCGCTGGTTAATCAGGCACTGGTCCGACGTGTAGATGAACTCGATCGGGTCTTCGATCGTCAGGATGTGCTTGTTCATGTTGTGATTGATCCAGTCCAGCATCGACGCAATCGTCGTGCTTTTTCCGGACCCGGTGACGCCGGCCAGCAGCACCATGCCCTGATCGAACTTGCACAGTTGTTCCATGATCGGCGGCAGATACAGCTTGTCGAACGGCGGAATGAACCGCTCAATCCGGCGAGCCACCATGCCGACCTTGCCCAGTTGAGTCAGCAGGTTGACACGATACCGCCACGGTTCATCCTTGTAGATCACGACCTTGGAAAAGTCCGCGCCGCCGTCGCGATGAAAGATGTCCAGGTTGCGCTGGTCCATCATCGGAAATGTCAGATCCACCATCTGCCCTTCGGCGATGGGCGGCATTTCCAGTTCCTTCAGGTTGCCGCGAATTCGCAGGACGGGCGGGCGGTCCACCTGCAGATGAATGTCGGACGCCTTATGTTTGACGGCCAGCTTGAAGATCTTGTTGATCTCAATGTCTTTGTTCGGGTCAAAGGTCGACTTCAGCCAGTCTCGTGCTCGTGCCATGTGTTTGATTTTTCCGTTTTGCTGAACTAAGGCGATGGGCAGATGAGAATTTACCAATGCAGAGCGACATTTGCGTCATCCTCCCGTTGAAACGGGAGGGTCGCCGATCGAATGCCGTTCAGGCGTTCGATCGCGGGGAGGGCGTCGCACAGGGAACTCCCCTTGCTCGGACGCCCTCCCCTCGTTTGATCGCCTGCACGGCGATCAAACTTCGACCCTCCCGTTGAAACGGGAGGGTATGTTCTCATCGGCCGCAGGCCTATGAGTTGCGAAAAGCATCAGTGTCCGCCGCGGGCAGCATAACGGCGACAAGCGATGGAAAGTCCGCTGCACCGCCGATCGGGGCATTATCGAATGCGATTGCGCTGCGGCGGCGGTTGTGACCACGCCGCCGGAGCCATCGGAAGCTGAAAGATGTTCGGCATCACGAGTCCGGGAATGGGCCCCCCGGTGCGCGGATTAAACGCCTCCAGAAACTGACGCATGCTGTCGTCCAGGCTGCTGCCGGGGATGACGTGAGGGCGGCTTGTGGTACCGCGAACATCAACCTTGACCCATTGCGTGGCTCCACTGGTCAGCAGGTTGACAAGCGGGATGGAAGGAGCACGCGGCCTGGTAGGCTTCGAGTAGAAATCCAGCACCACGTCACCGCCGAACCCGACACTGCCGCGACCCCGCAGCGCCAGCGATTCGCCGACCAGATCAATCGGATCAAACTGAAACGCCTCGTCGGCGACGCGGAAACTGAACAGCGCGTAGTCAAAGGCCGTGCGGTCCTGAACGTTGAAGTTCAGTTGAGCCAGTCCTCCCAGCAGCTTCACCATCACGGGCAGTTCGTACAACGCGGCAGGACTGATCTGCAACTGGCCGCGCCCGGTGGCGTCGGCCGGAGACTTGCCGAGTCCCCGCAGGTGCAGCCACGCGGTCACAACACCCTTCAGGTTTTTCTGATCGGGCATGTGACGAGCGGCATAGGATTCCAGCAGGGCGTTTTCCAGTTCCAGCCACAACTGATATCCGCGATCTGTGCGAACATCCACGACCGCATCCAAAAACGCAACGCCTCCGTACGCCTGAGCCTTCAACCGCTCGTCGCGCGCAACAGTGTTGGTGTTCGCCGACGTGAAGACCTCCCGCGATCCCAGAACTAGGTCCGCTTCGGTCAGCGTGTATGGACCTTCCAGCCGGGTCAGCGGCATTTCCAGCACTTCGACGCTGTCGAATCGCAGATCGCCGCGATTCATCAGGTGCAGCCCGTCCCAGGAACCGTGGGCCGTGACCAGACCGAACATTCGGCTGACGACCAGGCCCGCGTCCATTCCGCAATCGCGCAGTCGCAGATTCATGTCCCACGCGGCCGTCGTATTTCCGGTTCCGTTGACCAGTCCCTGGAAGTCCAGTTCTGAGTTTTCGATCGATATCCGCCCGGCCTTGCTGAATCGCGTGACTGTGTTCTGCCACGACGCCGGCAGAGCGGCACGCAGTTCGTCATCGGGCTGCAGATCGACGGCCGTCAGGTTGTTCAGATGAATCTGCCACAGCCCGTCAGGAGTGACGCGAGCCCAGCAGTCGCTGGCAGAAATCGAAGCGCCCGCGTGAGTGGCCTTCAGCGAATGAATATCACAGAACTGATCTCCGGCATTGCGGGCATCATTGGGATCAAAGCTGGCCACGGCGGAATCGATCAGCATCCTGTACGGAAACGGCTTCGGTCGAATCAAAGCGTTATAGATTCTCACCGGCTGATCGGCCGGAAATCGAACAACGGCCGGCGAACCCTTCACAGCGGTCCAGTGGATTTCCGTCGTCAGATCGACCGAACCTTCAGGATCCAGAAGCTTCCAGATCTGCCGCTGAGGTTCGGAAAGGGCGTTGTACAGATCCGAGTCCAGCCGGCCGTTCTTTGCCTGAACCGTCAGATCCAGGACGCCCGGAGCCGGGAGGCCGCGGAATTCACCGAAGGCGGACAATTCCGCTTCGCGATGTCGGCCGGACAGTTCCGCAAACGTCCAGTGTTTGGTTGCGGAATCAAACGTCACTCGGCCGGAAAGCTGATCGATGTCATACGGAAACTTCGAAAACCGCATCGACGCATCATGAACGCGTGCATCAATCTTCGAATACGTGTGACGATCAAGTCCGGGCGGTCGATAGAACTCCATGCTGGCCGATACCTGGCCGGAAAGCCGCAGTGCGTTCAGCACGGGGCGGCTCTTTTCGTCCAGGGCGTCCCGAAACCGCCCGTCGATCGGCACGTCGGCGACATCCAGTCCGAATCGAAACTCCGTTTCCGGTCCGGGGTTTTTCCATAAGCCTCTGGACGTGAATCGCCGCGAACCGGCGTTGCCGGAGAGTTCGACTTTCATCAGGACATCGTCAGGACGCACGGTGGTCAGTGCGCCGTCGGGGATCGGGGTGTTCGCCGGAATCTGAACGACGGTCCCGGTCAGACCGGAAACGGGATAGCGAAACTTTTCATACACGACGCTGCCTTCGCGGAACTCCGCGTTCACGCCTTCCGGCTTCCATCGACCATCCGGCAGTCGCCGCAGCATGCCGGTCGCGGACACTTTCATTTCGGGCTGGAACATGTCGAACAGCCGCTGCGTCCGCAGATTGACAAACGGCTGCAGTTCCATCGTCACGGGAAAATTGAGGATTTCGAAACGGGCGACCGGCGGATCGGCGCTGGAAGCCGTCTGCATTTCAAAATTGCCGGTCAGGCTGGCATCGCCGTCTCGTGCCTGCTTCAGTTGGAAAATCAGGTGACTGTTATCTCGGTACAGCACCGCATTGACGTCGGTCAGGGTGACGGGAAACGCTGCCGATGACAGGCGTCCGTCCCGGATTTCCACCCGCAGCCGAAATTCCGGGACGCTCATGTCCGGGCCACCGGTCACGTCAAAGTCGACGTCCAGAATGCCGCGAAACAGCGGTGCGATCTCGCTGGTGCCAATCTGTAGAGCAGCCGACGACCGAGAAGCAGTCTGCGCCGGCGCTGTCAGTCCGGCCGTCGCCGGAAGTGCACTGCGCATTGATGCATCGATCTGCTGAAGCTGCTGTTCAATGCCGGGGTTGGCCGCCTGAGCCAGCCGGATCAATCCCTGGTCGGCCGTGACATCTTTCAACTGGCCGCCGATCGTCCATTTGCGTGACGCCAGATCCCAGGCTCCGGCGAATTTCAGCAGGCCGGCACCTGGTAGTTCGACGCCACCGTCCAAGTCATAGCCATGGCGAGACACCGGAATTGCCTGGACCTTCGGACTGGTCAGCAGCAACCGTGCGGTCGGGATGCCGTTGCCGTGCTGCAGATTCAACTGGACCCGCAGATCCTCGACCGTCACCAGCGGCAGTGCCGGCATTTCGGAACCCGGCGGATGAAACTCGTATTCCTGCCAGTTCCAGTGGCCGTCAGCAGCTCGGGAAAGCAAAATATCGGCGGACGCCAACCGAATGCTTTCAACGAAGACTCGCTGATGGTCAATCAACTGATGCGAATCGATGTTGACGATGATCTGCTTTGCGCGGAACAGCGGCAGATCTGTCCGGCGGTCGCGGATTTCCACGTTTGTCAGAGTAACCGCTTCCGTTCCGGACAGCCGCGTCGCTCCCAGCACCATCCGCAGCTCGGGAGCCGCCGCTTCAAAACGCTGCAGCAACTGCTGTTCGACCAGCGAGTCCTTCTGATTCCAGAAATAGATCCCCGCGCCGCCGACTCCAAGCGTCGCCAGCAGTACGATCAGCAGCATCCATTTGATGACCGCGAAGAACTTCATGCATCCATGCCGAAGAATCGCAAGCGGGAAAGAATCGGGATTCAGGAAGAGATAATCAAATAAGAAGTCTGCAGAAATCAGGGCAGGCAGGAGACATGAGTTATCCAGTGGGTTTGATTAGCCCGAATACCGGCTTCGCTGTCTTCCTTAATTGACTGTCTTCTCCATCTCTGTTCCCTGTGTCCGTAGATTCAGCAGCCAGCGCAGACCGCAGGCCGCCTGCACCGACATCGGAAATTCCACCGGAAGACGATACCTGACTGAGCCAACGAAGACCATATGAACCAGCAGAAACAGCAGGAACGGCCCCAGCACGACAACCCAGCCTTCCATGTCAAGCAATCTCGACCAGACTGCCCCGACCAACAACAGCAGGAACGCCACATACCAGATGATGCACAGCCCCTGAATTACGCGGTTTGAATTAAGTTGATTCGGCACGGGATTCAGGAAACGGACCGCCTTGACGAACGCCAGTTCCACGGCACGTCCAAGATGGTTTTTGACGAAATCGACCGCTCGATCTTTGTAGTGCCGGTTCATTTCGAATTCGGACATCTTCGAAAGAACGTTTTCGCGATCGAAGAACTGCATGTCGCTGGCGCCGGTGGCCTCCGGGTTCAGCCCATCGTACAAACTGGGACCGGACCAAAGCGAAGTGACAACCCAATGGCCGGTCACCGCGACATTGCGAAGTGTCCACGGCAGCATCGCCAGCCCGCAGCCAATCAGCAGGCCGGTGGCAATCACCACTCGGGCAGGAAATGATCGCCGGACCAGAATCGTCACGGCCAGGAAACAGAACGCCAGCCACGGCAGGAACCCCGGCCTCACCAATGACGCGGCCCCGATCAATCCTCCGACCAGGATCGCTCGCAGCCACAGCCGCCACGCACAGGTCTTGCCCGCCAGGGAATGCGGTAGTGCATTTCCGGTGACGATTGAACAGCCTTCCTGACCAGCCTGCAGCAAGCCGGTCAGCGCCAGCAGGCTGAGCAGCATCCAGAAGGTGAACCACGTTTCGGACAGAATGATGACGCTGTTGCCGACGTGCAGCGGATTGACGGCCACAAACAGCGCGGCCCAGAACCCGACTCGCCTCATCACCAGCCGCGTTCCCAGCAGATAGGTCAGCCAGCAGCAGGCGGTCCCGACAAAGGCCAGCACGATTCTCGCCGCGAAGATGCGGTCGCCGAACAGCCGGATCGACCCGGCCAGCAGCAGCGGAAACCCGGGCATCCGCAGGACTCGCCGCGGTGGCGTATAGATTTCATAGTCTTCGCCGGCGGCGATCTTTTGCGCCAGAATCCAGTAACCGTTCGAATCGCCTTCGATCAGAAACTGCCGTCCTGCGTCTTGAACGTGTCGTTCGATGACGATCGCGGCGAGTATTCGCAGCAGCAGAGCGATGACCAGCATGGCCAGGACCAGCGGTCGCCACTTCGCAGCCATACTGAATTCAGTGCGTTCATTGTCCGCTGACATCTTGAATCCAGTCGTCATGCAGCGATTCCAGGTCGCGGACGATCGCGGGGTTTTCGGCCGCGACGCTATGCAGCTCGCGCACGGATTCGCTGAGATTGACAAGGAAGCGGCTCTTGTCCGCACCTGTCAGTTCGGCCAGGTTGCTTGTGTCGCGAGGATTGCCGATCAGCTTCCAGTGGCCCTTTCGGACGGCCCACTGCGGATCGTCCCTGCCTCCGCCGGACTGCCAGTGAAAGACATCGTGTGGCGACAGTGCAACCGATGACCTGATCACGTCAGAAATGTCCTTCCCGTCGAATTCCACGCCGGATGCTGCCACGCCGCAAAGTGCTGCCAGCGTGGGAACCCAGTCGCAGCCGGTCGCCATTTGATCGCGAACTTCACCTTCCGGAAATTTTCCTGGCCAGGAGACAATCGCCGGAACGCGGATGCCGCCTTCGAACAGGCTGAATTTCGCGCCGCGGTAGGGGCCTGGATTTCCACCTCCGCCGAACGTGCGTTCTTCCGTGCTGTGACCGTGGTCTGACTGAAACACGACGATCGTGTGGTCTCGCAGCTCGAGTTCCTCCAACCGCTTCAGCACGCGTCCCACGACTTCATCCGTCGTGGAGACAAACGCGGCGTACATCCGCCGCGGAGCATCCAGGCCGGCATAGTGCGTTCGCCACTTGTCCGTTCCCTGCAGAGGATAGTGCGGCGTATTCAGCGCCCAATACAACAGGAAGGGTTGGTCGCGATGGTCTTCGATGAACCGAATTGCTTCGTTTGCCATCATGTCGGGGAAGTAGTGTCCGTCGTGAAATATTTCCGTCCCGTTTTTCCACAGGTCGTGCCGGTTCGGACCGTTCCAGTAGAAGAAGTGCGAATAGTTATCGATGCAGCCCCCCATGTGGCCGAAGGACGTTTCGAATCCCTGGCCGTTGGGCATCGTGTCGGGTGTATAGCCCAGATGCCACTTGCCAACGTGACCGGTTCTGTAACCGTCGGCCGCGAAGATTTCGGCTACGGTTTTTGTGGACGAAGGCATGCCGGACTGTCCCTGTTGAGACGAAACGTTTCCGGGAACTCCGGCTCGCTGCGGATACAAGCCCGTGACAAAGCCGGCTCGCGACGGTGAACACACAGGGGCTGCGGAGTAGAACTGCGTGAACCGGACTCCGCGCGCCGCCAGAGAATCCAGTTCGGGAGTCGCCAGATCGGTGGCGCCGTAACAGTTCAAATCGATGCTGCCCTGATCATCGGCCAGAATCATGATGACGTTGGGTTTGCGTTCGTCGGCCACCGCGACCGCCGCAAACAGGAAGACGACCGGAACGAACAGGACTCGTGTGCAGCGCTGCATGGTTCTCAATTCTCCGGAATGCGAATTCGGCGCCGGCGGCAGCACGGCTGCTGCAGTGGCATGCGCGCGATGACCACGCGGGTGCGGCTCCTGCCGAGCCGCGTGTTCCACTGGGCGCCGATGCGGCAGCGGCTCGGCAGGAGCCTCGCCCTCCCGAACATTCGATTGCACATGTTTACGCATTAAAATGACGCTTGGCAGACCATTAGCGATCGCATCGTCTCGCGTGGTCCAGGTCCGCCTGATCGGGGACACCGATATACGGCAGGTGACGGAACTCGTCGTTGTAGTCCAGGCCGTAACCGACAACAAACTCGTCGGGAATTTTGAAGCAGAAGTAGTCCGGTTCGATGTCTACTTCGGATCGAGCCGTCTTCCACAGCAGCACCGCTGACCTGACGCTGGCGGGGTTGAATTCCCGAACGGATTCGTAGAGGCCGACCATCGTGTTTCCGGTATCGAAGATGTCATCCAGAATGACGACATCGCGGCCGCGGAGATCGGGGACCAGAGAACTGTTGATCGTCAGCAGTCCCGGCGACGTGCGGGCGCCTCCGTAACTGGATGCCTGAATCATGGCGACTCGCAGCGGAACCGATGTCGCCCGGATCAGATCGGCCAGCAGGACAACACTGCCGGTCAGCACTCCCAGAATCGTCAGCGGCCGGCCGGAGTATTCCGCAGTGAGCACCGCGCCCAGTTCACGGACTCGGTCGCGAATTTCAGTTTCGTCGATCAGTGTTCGCATGGTCGGTGGCGCGGGCGGAATCGGGAATTGCGGAAGAGTAGATTCCTGTCGGAGGAATTCCAATCCGCGCCGGCGCTGCGGCGAATTGCGTGGCACTGACTTCAGTCGGCCAGTCCGAACCGGACGATGCACCAGATCGCCTGGAAGCCGTCCTTCCAGCCGATCTTTTTGCCTTCCGCGTAGGTCCGGCCCGAGTAGCTGACCGACGTTTCGAAGACGCGATAGCGGCGTCGGGCAATTCGCGCGGTGATTTCCGGTTCGAATCCGAAACGATTCTGTTTCAGCCGCGGTGTGAGTTCCCGAATCACCTCCGCACGAAAGACCTTGTAGCAGGTTTCCATATCAGTCAGGTTCAGATTCGTGAACCAGTTCGACAGCATTGTCAGAAAGCGATTGCCGACGTAGTGCCAGTAGTAAAGGACGCGGTGCGCCTTGTCTCCCAGAAACCGACTGCCGTAAACCACGTCGGCGCGGCCTTCGATGATGGGCTTCAGCAGCGACGGATATTCTGACGGATCGTATTCCAGGTCGGCGTCCTGAATGATGACGATATCTCCTTCGACGTTTTGGAAGCCGGTTCTGAGAGCCGCGCCCTTACCCTGATTCACTTCATGGAAGAAGACTCGCACGCGATTGAAGTCATCCATGCGGGAATCTTCCGCGAGCTGTTTCAGGATTGCGGCCGAATTGTCGCGGCTGCAGTCGTCGACCAGAATCAGTTCCTTTCGCACGGGCACTTCGCGGACGCGGTCGACCAGGTCCAGCAGCGTTTTTTCTTCGTTGTAGACCGGGATCACGACCGACAGCCGGATGTTGTCGGGAATGGGATAGAAGCCGGCGTGACGGCAGGCCGCCTCCCCAAGGTTTGACTTCTGGACTTCGTACCATTCCGGGGACCACGGCCGGACGATGTCGAAATTGGGAGAGTTCTGCATGGTCACGGAGGAATTGGGTTCGGACGGAATCATGGCGGCCGGGGACGTTCTACTGCCCACGGCGGATGCTGATGCTTTTCGGAATCTTACTGCCGCGAGTCTGAATGCCTCATTTTTCCGCTCGCGGTACAACTGAGTTCAATTCGTCGGTCCGGGGCGAAGCAGTTCAAGCAGACTCGGCAGAACCTCCGGGCCGCTGCAGACGTACAGGATCGAAGTCGCGCGAACCGGGCGACATCCTATACTCTGCGGGTATGTCCGCACCGTTCGTACGTTCTTTGCCACACAGGGCGACAACGAAAACTCCGGCGATCCTTCCGATTGCACCGGCGAACTCCCCGAATTGTGCCACCACGCGGCCACTTCGCCGGATTTCAGCAGAGTCCGCAGTTGCAGCGCAAGTCGACCCATCGTGAACCGGCCGTTCACGTCATTCGCCAGCCGCAGCCGTGAGTCTCCGTCGGCCGTTTCGTACATCATGCAGTCGATTCCCAGCGGCCCGAAGTATCCGGCATGCTGAGCTTCCCGGCAGATGCGATGACCGTGTTCGACGGCGGCCATCCAGCGGGAATCCACTTCGCCGGCAGCACGAATAATGCTGCCCTGATAGCGACCGACCGGATCGTTCAGCAGCTCTGTCGCTCCCAGAAAGTCGATGGAATCATCTCGGCCGATTTCAAACTGAAGTCCGCACTCCGCCTTGGTCCGCACCCACGGTTCGACATAGACGCCGCCAGGAAGCTGCAGGTGCTTGTCCAGCCAGCCGCGCTGCTGTGCATTGAGTTCCAGTCCAACGGCGATCAGACGGTTCCTTCCGGCGTGACTGATGTCGGGCTTGGCAACCCAGCGATCGTATCCGGACGCCGCCAGAGCACTGACCGCGCGGCGCCATTCGTCACGATCACTGCACAGCGTTCCGAATCCTCCGTCGAGCGCTGGAACGCCGGCATCGGAAGATCCGGCGACGTCATCAAACCGTGCGGAAAACCGGCGGCTGTTGACGTCCCGGACCACGTCGATCGGCGGCCATTCCGATTTGTCAGCCCCCAGCGACACGGCAAGTTCCGCCGCCACAGACGACCAGCCCCACGGCACCAGCCGGGCGCCGTTCATGTCGGCACTCAATGGCCGGAATTGGGCATGATTCAGGCAGTCCGGCAAGCCGGCGGGAATTGCGCTGTCGCGGACAATCACGGTATCGCCGGGTTCCGCAAGCAGGGCCATCAGAGGCGCAAGTTCGTCGGCCGCTCGCTTCGTTTCCGGAGTTTCCCTGGATGAGCGGCCGGTCAGTTGATCTTCGAACGTGAAGTTCGGAAGCAGCAGTCGCGGCATGGTCAATCGCCGTGCCTGACTTCGAAGCACGCGACAACGACCCGGATGTCTCCGTAGCTGACTTCTTCGTTCAGCGCTTCAAAGATCGGCTTTAGCCGTTCACAACCGATGTTGCCGATCACGGCTTCGACCCGTTCGACAGTTTCCGGGCGGATCCAGGCTGCCGCGTCGGTGACCTTCCTGACGTGAACATACGACGCCAGGTGCTCGCAGACAGTTCCGACGCTTCGGTCCAACTGCAGAGCCACTTCGTCGATTCCAAGGCCGGAATCGAAAAGTTCGAAGTACTGTCCCGACGCCGCCGATATTCGTGCGGGCTTGGGACGAATCTGCGGCGCGGACGCGCGAGATGCCATGACATCCGTGTCCACACCGTTCCGCCGGCACCAGTCGGCAATTCGATCGATCAGCATCGCGCCGAATTCCCGCTTCTTGCGTTCGCCGATTCCGTAGATCTGCAGCAGTCGGTTCGGGTCCGTCGGACGCAGTCTTGCCAGTTCCCGCAGCGTCACGTCACCGAAGATGACGTAGGGCGGCACTCCGCGATCCGCGGCGACTTCCTGGCGAATTCGTCGCAGGTCTTCGAACAGTTCGCGATTGACGCCGACCCATTTATCCGATTCCGAGGACGCTGCGACGCGGCGACGCGGACGGGTCAACTGGGGAGTGTGCCGGCCCTTCAAAACCTGCCAGCCCGCATCGGAGATCGTCAGCACGGAATATTCCCCGGAGCGAACCAGGTAGCCGTGCGCCACAAGCTGATCGATCCAGCCCCGAACATGCTGGTCGGATTCGTCCCGCAACAAACCATACGTGCTCAGCCGATCATGACCGTTGCTCAGCACTTTCTTATTGCGCGACCCGCGCAACACCTGGGCCGTGTAGTCGGCACCGAATCGCTGCTCCTGGCGGAACACGCTGGACAGGATCTTCTGGGCCACGACAAGCGGATCTTCGATCGGTTCGATTTCCCTCAGACACACGTCACAGGCGCCGCAGTTTTCTGATTCCAGATCCTGGCCGAAATGGCGTACGAGCTGCCGGTGTCGGCACTTCGCGCTGGCACAAAACGAATCCATCTGAGCCAGGGCGGCGAGCGACCTGGCGCGATTGCCTGCGTCTTCGGACTGGTTGATCAGAAACTCCCACGTCTTGCCGTCGCGGCCCGAATAGAACAGACAGCATTCGGCTTCCAGGCCGTCGCGGCCCGCGCGGCCGCTTTCCTGCTGATAGGCTTCGATGTTGCGCGGCATCTCGGCGTGAATCACATAGCGAACATTGCTCTTGTCGATACCCATGCCGAACGCCACCGTGGCCACGATGATGTCGACCTGTTCGTCGATGAACGCTTCCTGGTGCTTCCGGCGCTCGTCCGCTTCCAGGCCGGCGTGATACGGCAGCGTCCGGTACCCCAGGCTGTTCAGAGTCGCGCTGGTGCTTTCCACACTGGCGCGGCTGATGCAGTAGATGATTCCGGATTCGTTCGGATGGCGATCGATAACTTCGCGAATCTGAATCATCACGTCGGTGCGGCGTTCGATGCGGTACAGCAGGTTGGGACGATCGAACGATCCCACCAGGATTTCCGGATCCGCCAGTCCGAGCTGGCCGGCAATGTCGGCTCGCACTTTTTCCGTGGCCGTCGCCGTCAGCGCATGCAGCGATGCCTGCGGAAACGCGGTTCGCAGGCAATTTAACTGGCGGTACTCCGGTCGAAAGTCGTGCCCCCACTGACTGATGCAGTGCGCTTCGTCAATCGCGATGAAACTGATCGCGGTGTCCTGGAGAAATCGAATGGTTCGATCCTGCACCAGACGTTCAGGCGCTGCGAACAACAGCTTGATTTCGCGGTTTCGCACACGATCGGCGACCGCCATTCTCTGCGCGGTGCTCAGGCTGCTGTTGATGAACGCGGCCGGGATGCCATTCTGAGTCAGAGCGTCCACCTGATCCTTCATCAGAGCGATCAGCGGACTGACAACGATGGCCATGCCGTCACGGCAGACCGCCGGAAGCTGATAGCACAGCGACTTTCCTCCGCCCGTGGGCAGCACGACCACGGAATCGCGGCCTTCCATCGCCGCCAGCATCGCTTCCCGCTGCAGAGGCCGGAAGGAATCGTAGCCCCAGCACTGCTGCATCCTGGCGCGCAGCTCTTCGACCACCGGCGACGTTTCCGCCGATGTCGCACTGACGGGTCTGGTTGAAGCACTGCCGGACACTTTCCGCCAATACAGCCTGCGGTCATGGTGACACAATTGCCTGACGGCGCGCGATTCTACCGGAGACGACTGCGGAATTGCACCGTCTGCGCTTGCACGCGGCCCGGCCGACATGTAACCTATCAGTTACTTATGAAACCGGACTCAATGGATGCTGTGTTCCAGGCACTGTCGAACGCTTCCCGGCGAAGGATTCTGGATCTGGTGAAGGGAATGCCCGGCTGCAATGTGAATGACGTATGCAAGTATTTCGACGTCAGCCGCATTGCGGTGATGAAGCATCTGAACGTGCTGGAAGCGGCCCGGTTGATTCTGTCCGAAAAGCACGGTCGTTCGCGGGAACTGTATTTCAACGCAGCTCCGATACAGATGATCTACGACCGCTGGACGACGGAGTACAGCTCGTTCTGGGCAAGCCAGGTGACGGATCTGAAATTCAAGTCAGAGCAGCAACAGAAACAGAAAGGCAATGCCGCCAATGGCTGAAACGACGAAGGCTGAAACGACAAAGCTGGTGAATCGAATCGTCATTAACGCTCCGATTCAGAAGGTCTGGGACACACTGACGAAATCCGGCGAACTGCAGCCGTTTTTCTTCAACAGCGTGCTTCACACAACATCGCTGGCTCCCGGCGCGCCGGTCAGGATGAGATCACCGGACGGAAAGTACACCGGCGTTGTCGGCGAAGTTCTGGAACTCGACCCGCCGTATCGGTACTCGATGACGTTTAAGTTCACCAACTTCGACGATCCGGTCTGCAAAGTGACGCACGTTCTGAAGGAGATCGAAGGCGGCACGGAATACACTCTGATTTCGGAAGAAATTCCGAAGGGAACTAAAACGGAAAAGCAGATGGCCCAGGGCGGATCGTTTATCGTCAGGACTTTGAAAGGTGTTGTCGAAACGGGACGTCCGCCGTTTGGGTCGCGAATGCTGCTGACACTGATCAAGTGCTTCGCGTGGGCCACACCGAAGGTATGCCTTTCTGAAAACTGGCCGCTGGACCGTAAGATCACGTAGCGGCCCGCAAGAGCATCGTCAGCGGACTCGCATGCGGTCGGCGAAGTGAGGGCTGAACGGATTGAACTCCGCTTCCTTCGCCTTGCCCACCGCCAGCGACAGCGACGAATGCTGCATTTCAAACGACATGATCAGAAACGGATCAACGCGAAACTGGTCCCACGGAGACTTGTTGTCGACCCAGGAATTGCCTCGGTGATCGATGCGAATCAGCTTGCGCTTCTTTTCCGACATGAATACATTCGTAATCAGAATGGCAAAGTACTCTTCTTCCTTGTCGAACTTCGCCTCATACTTGCGGCAGGTCTTCGCACCCTCCATGTGTCGAAAGGCGTGAACGCTTTCGTGCAGCAGCGTGGCATCCGGAATCTTGCGGTTTTTCGGCGTAATCCAGACGGTGGAATCTGATCCGTGTCCGGTACCCGCGACGCCGCAGGTGTTGTCGTCATCGTCGACGGCGTCGGCCAGATTCGTCGGGATCGCAGCGGCGTTGGCGGGCGTCCAGATCCACGGACGAATCGTCAGTTGTCGCTTCAGTTGCTTCAGCACCGCGTTCGCCGCCACGGATTTTCGCAGTGAATCGAGATTCGCCACGATGACTTTTTCGTACTTCGCAGCGTCCCAGGATGCCGGCAGGCTGAGCGTGAACGAGGACGGCATCGGCGGTGCGGCGCTCTGAGCGTTGCTGATGGAACCATCGATCGTGATATTCGTGTCGTATTTCGTAGCCATGCTGCGGTCCCTTCCCGGAATCGTGGTGCGAGCGGTCGGGCTGCGAAAGTGCAGCGGCCGACGTCAATAGCTCGCCACCTCGCCGAAAATGCGACACGCTTTCCTGGAAATTCCGGCGCATGCAAGACCGGGGCGTGTCATCTCAGGCCGCAGTCGGTCGCATTTCCGGAACGAAATCGCGGACCGGCGATTGGTCTTGAGACAGCGACAGCACTGTGCGGGTCAAATCACTGACCGGTCGCCGCCATCGTCAATTCGACGAACCCGTCAGGCAGTACAATTTTGAAGCCGTGCGGATCAGCAGCTTGTCGCCGGCGATGGCCGGACTGGACAGCGACAGTTCACCCAGGTCGTTTCGTCCGACGATTTCGAATTCCGGTCCGGCCTTCACCACGTACGTCAGACCGTCTTCGTTCAGACAGAACAAATGCCCGTTGTAGGCGAACGGCGAAGCTGTAAACGAACCGCCCGGCGTAAATCGCGACTTCCCGTAGATCTCTTCGCCCGATTTTGCGTTGTGACAGGTCAGAAACCCCTGATCGTACAGCGTGTAAAGGTAATCGCCGTAGACGATGTGCGACGGGTTGTAGGACGACGCCTGAGGCTGATACCAGGCGATGAATTCGCTGTTGGAAAAATTCTCGTCGGGCTTCAGATCGCCGCTGGCTCCGGGCCTGACGGCGAACGTCGGTCGATGCTGGTCGCCGACGTAGCCGGCGGCGATGTAACACAGACCGTGTGCCGCGAACGGAGACGGAATTACAAGGTTTGACATCCTGCCATCGAATTCCCACAAGACGTCACCGTCCAGCGAATAGCTGCGGTTGCGGTTTTTCCCATTGACGACGATCTCCGTTCGAAGTGAATTCTGCCAGACAAACGGCGTGGCCCAGGAATGCGTTTCGTCGCGCGAAGTGCGCCAGATGCGTTCGCCGGACTTCGCACCAAATGCAGCGATCCACGATTCCTCCTGGTTGTCGTAGACCACGAACACGCGTCCGTCGTGAACGACCGGCGATGACGCCGCTCCGTAGTCGAAGAACGTCTTTCTTGGTTCGATCGGCTGCGACCACAGTGGCGTGCCGCTCAGGTCGTAGCAGTAAAGTCCCAGATCTCCGAACAGCACATACAGCCGTTCGCCGTCGGTCGCCGGAGTCTCCGCGGCATACGTGCTTTTCGGGTGCCGGGGCACGAGCGGTTCGCCGGTGTGAGCTTCGTGCTTCCACAGTTCGTTTCCGCTGTTCAGATCGAAACAATACACCAGCCAGTGATGAATGCCTTTTGCCGGTTCCCGGACTCCCTGACCCAGATAAAGCCCCTTCTTTGGTCCTTCACCGGCTTCGTCAGCCACCACAGTTGTGACGAAAACGCGATCGCCCCACACGACGGGACACGACCAGCCAAAGCCGGGAACATCGGCGACCCACCGGACATTCTCGCTGGCAGACCACGTCAGCGGCAGCCCTTCGTTATCAGGAGCAACACCGTCCGCATTGGCTCCCCGAAACCGGGGCCAGTTGTCCTGACCGGTGGCTATCGTCGACGACAGAACGAACATGAGACTGAGGCAGGCCGCAGTGAGCCAGCGGAATGTCGCAGCGCGGTGGGACATGAGTGTGACTCCGTCGGAAAAAGGCGGATCTATACTGGCCGCGGCGAACGCTGATACTTTTCG
Organism: Planctomycetaceae bacterium; assembly: GCA_041398785.1. NCBI lineage: Bacteria > Pseudomonadati > Planctomycetota > Planctomycetia > Planctomycetales > Planctomycetaceae > Planctomycetaceae bacterium. Next base: position 17,836 of record JAWKUA010000041.1, read on the forward strand.
CACTTCTTCATGCCGCGAGCCAGAATACCTCAATTTACCCCGCTCGGGGTATAAAGAGCCCGACCATCTTCCCGTTGAAAACTGTGGTGTCAAAGCCGATCGGAAATTGCGGGCTCGCTGCCGTTTTGCCCGCGCGATGTCCGGTGGTATCATGCACCCGTCGATCGTCGATCGCGTCCGCGTTCCTGCCTGCCTGAATTCTGCCTTCCGCCGAACACAGCCGCTTTTCGTCCGCGGTTGTTCCGTTGAAGCTACTGGAATCCGACCCATGCCCGGAACCCACTCTGCACGTTCTGTGATTGCCGGACTTTTTTTGTCTGTCGCGGCGTTGCCCGTGACCGCCGCCGAATCCGCTCGCGACGAATCGTTCTTCGTCCGCAGGCTGTATCCCGTGATGAAGACGGTGCAATGCAATCTGTGTCACAACGACAACGGCGTCGGTTCGGAAACGGAATTGAGTTTTCCCGGCGAATTCGCGACGCCCGAACAGGTCGAAGCCTTCGGGCTGAAGCTGATGGACTTTGTGGACCGCACCGATCCGCGGCAGTCGCTGTTGTTTCTGAAACCCACGAACCGTGAGGAACACACCGGCGGCGTTCGCATCAAACCGGACAGCGACGAAGAGCAAATTCTGCTGAGCTGGATTGACTACCTGGCGAACCTGACGGACGACCAGCGCCGTGTCGCTCGGGAAAAAATCGCGAAGGCCGAACAATTCACGCTGCAGCCGCTGACGATGCGCCGGCTCACTCACAGCCAGTACAACCATACCGTCCAGGACCTGCTGGGTGACCGCACTCAGCCGTCCGGAAATTTCCCCAAAGAAGACTTCATTCATGGCTTTCGGAACCAGGTGGAAGGCCAGGGGATTTCTCCGCTGCAGGCGGAGGCGTACAGCAAAGCCGCCGAACGGCTGGCCCTGGCCGCATTTCGAGGCGGCGATCACCGCAACCTGCTGCCCGCGAAGGAAGAATCGTCCACACCTGCTGAACGCGCGGCTCAGTTTGTGCGGCAATTCGGGTTGAAGGCGTTTCGACGGCCGATTTCTGACAGCGAAGTCGAACTGTACGCTGGCCTGTTCGAACGCGAGGCTCAGGACGCGGGCGACGAACTCGCCGGCGCGAAGATCGTCGTCGAGACGATGCTGCAGTCGCCCCACTTTCTGTTTCGCATTGAACACGGTCCCGGCGAACTCTTTGAGCAATACGGAATCGCGTGTCGCCTGTCGTATCTGATCTGGGACACAATGCCCGACGACGACCTGTTCCAGGCAGCCGCGAACAGCGAACTTTCCAGCGTCGATCAGATCGAAGCGGTCGTGCGGCGCATGCTGGACGATTCCCGCGCGAAGAATTCTCTGGATGAGTTCCTGTCGCAGTGGATGCGCTTCGACCGCGTCCTGAACGCGACGCGCGACCGTCGCCGGTTTCGCGATTTCAACCCGGAACTGGCCGCCGCGATGGTGGAGGAGACCCGACTGCTGTTTAATTATCTGGTCTGGAATGACCAGAACTTCATGGAATTCTTCACCGCGGACTACACCTTCCTGAGTTCCGATCTGGCCCGCATTTACGATCTTCCGGCGCCCGCCGAGGAATACGCTCGTGTTTCGTATCCGGCGGATTCCGGGCGAGCCGGAGTGCTGGGGCAGGCTTCGTTTCTGGCAGTGACCAGCAAGCCGGCGGAAACGTCACCAACCGAACGCGGTGTGTTCGTCCGCAACCATTTTCTCGGGCACGAAGTTCCCGCTCCTCCGCCGGGCGTTAATGCGATCCTGCCGACTGTGACGGAGGACATGCCGATGACCAATCGTCAGCGGCTGGACCTGCATCTGAACAGTGAAGCCTGCGCCAGTTGCCACCGCCTGATTGATCCGATCGGGCTGGGACTGGAACAGTACGATGCCATCGGAGCCTTTTCGGAAAAAATGTCGCTGCAGTTCGGCGGCGGTTATGGGGAACGCAGGGAACAGAAAACTCTGGAACTTGATATCGATACGACCGCCTATATCCAGGGAATGGAAAACTCCGAATTCAACACGCCAAAGGAACTCGGCCGTCTGCTGGCCAACAGTGAAAGCTGCCAAAGATGTATCGTGAAACAGTTCTTTCGTTATACTTTTGGTCGACAGGAAACCGTCAGTGATCAGCCCGTCATTGACGACGTCCTGCGCCGGTTTCGCGAATCCGGGTTCCGGTTTCGCGAACTGATTGTCGCTGTGGTTACTTCCGATTTGTTCCTTCAGAAGGGTTCCCGCCAATGATTCTGTCGCGCAAAGACCTGTCTCGCCGCACGTTTCTTCGAGGCATCGGACTGGGAGGAGCGTCGATCAGTGTCGGCCTGCCGGCATTGGAGGCGCTGTTCAATTCGAACGGAACAGCGTACGCAGCGGCCAGAGACGCGGCGGCGGCTCCGATTGAAACGCGATTCGTCCTGTGGTTCAACGGCAACGGTATCATCGAAAAGTACTGGATCCCGCGGCAGGACGGTCACGACTTTGAGATCACGCCGTGCCTGCAGCCGCTGGCCAGGTTCCGCGACGACATTCACGTGCTGAGCGGCGTGGATAACTCCGCCGCGCGTTCGCCCGGCCCGGGCAACGGGCATCATAAATCGATGAGCGGTCTGGTCTCGTGCGAACCGTTTTCCGGACGCGGTGCCGGCGGCGCTTCAATCGATCAGGTCATTGCCGAAAAGATCGGCCGGGAAAGCCGCTTCCGCTCGCTGCAGGTCGGAGTCTGTCAGGAATCCTTCGGCGAAAGCGTGCAGCGCAACATGAGCTGGGCGGCACGCGATCGCCCGCTGCCCCCGGAAATGATCCCGCACCGGCTCTTCGACAGTCTGTTCGGGTCGAAGGAAATGCACTGGATCGAACGCAAGAAAAGCATTTTGGACGCCGTTCGTGACGACGCGACGTCGCTGAAAAATAAGCTGGGCTACAGCGACCAGCACCGGCTGGAAGAATACCTGGCCTCCGTTCGCAGTCTGGAACGTTCCGTCGCCAGTCTGCCGCCGGAATATTCGCAGGTTGTTGAACGTCCGGCGGAAGGCGGCGACCTGAAGGACTGGCCGCGGATCGCCAAACTTCAGACGGATCTGCTGGTTCACGCACTGGCGTCGCGGCAGACTCGCGTGGCGTCCTACATGCTGACCAAGTGCCAGGGCCTTTCGCGATTTCCGTGGCTGGGCTACACGTATGACCGCCATCACGGCTATACACACGGTCGCGTGGAAACACCGGAAGGCCAGCGCATCATGCGCGACATCTGCCGCTGGCATGTTGAGGAGTTTGCTTATCTGCTGGGAAAGCTGAAGTCCATTCCCGAAGGCAATGGTACTCTGCTGGATAACACGTGTGCGCTGTTCGTACACGAACACGCGGAAGCGAATCCTCACAAGAATGCCGGTCTGGCAATGATCGCCGCGGGCCATGCGGGCGGCATGAAAACCGGCTGCCATACTCGCGTTGCCGGTACCGTCGGCGACCTGTACCTGACCCTGGCCGAAGAAATCGTCGGTGCGCAGATCGGAAAGTTCCCAACCGCCGACAAGAAGCTGACGTCCGTCGTGTGACCGCGATGCGACCAATTGCTGCTGGCTTCACCTGCGATTGACGTCCGCGCAGTCAGGTTCGATTCTCATTGCGACAGAATTCACGCGCCAGGAGCAAACCTGATGAATCCACAGATTTTCAGACCAAACGGCTCAGCGTTCTGCGTGCTGGCCTTCTGCTTTCTTGCGGCTGGTGTGGCGCCTGTTAATCCTGCGCAGGCACAAGACACCGACCCGCTGGCGGTGATTGAGTCAGTTCTGAAATCGCGGGCAGCACTCCAAAGCGGCGTCTTCCATGCCGCAGTCGTGCAGCGGACAATCGCTGAAGGAGGTAATGAGAGAGTTTCAGTCAGGGAACTTCACTGCGTCTTTGATTCGGCAACTAACCGGGTGGTCTATAATTGCAATGGAATGGAGCAACTTGTTGTAATGGCGGCGGCGGAGCCGTTACCAGATACGATTGAAGAATTGAAGAACAGGATTCATAACCTTGGCGCACGCCTGCGTGCTTATCGTGCCGGCCTCGCTCGCAACGCGAGCTACATGGTGGAGTGGCACGCGATCGGCAACCGCGATCAGAAGGACCACGCGACATCAAATATCGACCTACGTGATCCTGAAACTCCCTCCGTTGGTCCTTTTTCAATACCGCTGAACCCTGACTGGGCGGGTGCCGCCATCGGTAGAGAAATCGAATCCGGAAAATCTCTCCGCGAGATCTTTGAGTTTCCACTACGTGGTGAAGTGAGTGTCAAGACGATGAGAACGAAGGCAGGTGACATTGAGCTTGTGTTTTCCACGCCAAGCCAGCGCCGCACTTTCAGAATCAGGCCGAAAATGGATTACACATGTAGCCAGATGGAGACTGTTACTCTGGATGATAAAGGCGAAGCACTGCCGTACCGCCGGTCATTGGCGAAAGCGGAATGGCAGCAGGTGCAGGGAGTGTACGTTCCCGTTTCCATGGCGACGGAGGATCTATTTCGCGATGGCACCAAACGCACTGCCCTGTACAGTTTCGAGTGGGACAAGGTAAACCCGGAGAATCTCGACGACGTCGACTTCTCGTATAACGGAATTGATGGGATTTGGGAGGGCTTGACCATCTTCGATCGCCGAGGCGGGAAAAGGAAGATCATTGGCACCTACCACAGACGTGATCAGATCATTGAACAGGAAACCAGGGCAAGGTACTTACCGTCTTCGTCGGCGCTGGGGGTATTCGATTTCCGGCTTTTCCCACCAACTGATCGCGCATTCCGGCAGTGCTTCGCGCGTTGCCTGAAGCTGTTTCGACGTGATCTGCGTGCCTCCGACGAATAGCTGGCGAAGATTCGTCTTCTTCGACAATTCCGCCAGCCCGGCGTCCGTGATGTTCGTTTCCTGAAGTTCCAGCACCTCCAGGTGCTCCATCCGCAGAAGCTCGGTGACCGCCGCGTCGTTGATCCCTTCCGCCTGCCACAGCTTCAGGTGCCGCAATCGCGGAAGGGCTGCCAGTGTCGCGATTCCCTCCGCCGTGACGGACGTGCCGCTCAGGTCGAGCACTTCGAGGTCCTTTAGCCGAGCCAGCTCGGCGATGCCGCGATCGGTCAGAGCCGTATGGCTGACATTCAGCACGCGAAGCTGATCGAGTTCGGCGATGGCATCGACGTTGAAATCTGACAACGCAAGGCTCCAGAGTCCGGAGTCCGTGCGCTGTTCTCCGGCCACGTCCAGTTCCCGCAAACTCGGCAGTGACTTCAGCAGCGGCAGGCAGACACCGCTCATCTTGTTGCCGCCGAACGAAAAATGTTCCAGGTTTTCCAGGTTCACCAGGGTTTCGAACAATTCGTCGCTGACCCGACTGTGTCCGACATCCAGGAACCGCAGCGTTGTCATGTTGGCAATGAGTTCAAAGACGGAACTGGTGACTTTTGTGCCGCGCACGTTGAGATATTCCAGGTGCTGCCAGTTCTTGACGTGCGCGATGCCGACGTCCGTCACGTACTCGGCGTAATACAGATTCAGCACCCTGACATTTTCAAGCGGTGCGATCTGTTCGAGCCCCAGATCTGTGATCTTGGTATACGACAGATCAATCTCATTAAGGCCGGGAAACTGAGTCAGCTTTTTCAGATCGGCATCCGTCACCCATGCGCGCTGCAGATCGACGGACACAACCTGACCGGCGTCATTGCGAGAATAACGTCCTCCCAGGTCGTCGATCCACGAAACGTCGTCAGCCCGGCAGGCACCGAATACGAAGCCGTGGGTCAACAGCATCAGGCAAATGAGTTTTCGGCAGCTCATGAGTCTTCATTCCAATCCGGAACGCGGAGGGATGCATCCCGTACCACTGTGAGGATTCGTTTGTCGGCAGGAAAGAGGCTGGAACCGTCAGAAATTACGGACTGTGTTATGGCGGCACCCGGGCGACCGAATGCAACTGCCGGGAGTGTGCCAGGTGTTTGCTCACGGTCGAGTGACTCAGCTTCGTCGGCGTGTCGCGTCGCTGGAAAGCGGATCCCAGATGATTTCGCAGTCGGGCAGCGCGGCTTTAATTTGTTCGTGGCCCTGCTGGCTGAACAGTGTGTGGTAAAGGTTGAGCAGCGTCAGCTTTGAAAACTTCGACAGCAGCTCACCGCTGGAATCACCGACGTTGGCGCTGTCCAGGCTGAGCCGCTGCAGTTCGTGCAGTTCGCTGAGCGACTTCAGCCCCTCGTCGCTGACATCGGTATAGTCCAGGTTCAGGTCGACAAGGTTTCGGAACCCACCGACGATCGTCATGCTGACGTCCGTCAGCCGTGTTCGGATCAATCCCAGTTGTCGCAGTTCAGCAAGCGAAGTCAGGTGCTTCATTCCGTCGTCGGTGATTCGTGAATAACTCAGCAGCAGGTCTGTCAGTTTCGTGAGTTTTGCAACATGGACCAGACCGTCGTCGCCGATGTCAGTTCCGGCCAGGTCCAGCCGAGTCAGGTTCGGCAGCGTTGTCAGGTGCTGCAGCCCGTCGTTGGTGACATCCGTGAACGGCAGCGCCAGCGACTGCAGCGACGTCAGTTCCGCGATGTAAGCCAGGCCGTCGTCCGAGATTGGTGAACCGGACAGGTTCAGTTCAAGCGGGTGCAGTGTGTTCAGTTGCCGGAATCCGGTGCCGTCGACCAGCGTATTCGTCAGCTTCAGGCGCTGCAGTTCTTCCAGCCCGGATAGCTGCGGCAGTCCCGCGTCGGAGATCATCGTTCCGCTCAGATCGAGTTCGGACAGGCTTTGCATTTCGGCAAGATGCCGGACTCCCAGGTCACTGATTTCCGTGAACTGAAGATCCAGCAGCCGAAGCTGAGACAGCCCGGTCAGGTTTGACAGGAGTTCGTCGGTCACGCTTGTGTTGGCCAGAGAAACCGAAGTCACATGGTCGCCGTCGAAATCGGCCGTGCCGCCGATGTCATGGACCCACTTCGCCACGGCGGATTCGTCCTGCCCGGCGATCATCCGGTCGGCACCTTCAGGAATGGAGGGCCGAACGGCCAGGTCCACAAAGACGATTTCGCAATCCGGTCGAACAGCCGCCAGGGCTTCGACGCCCCCGCGTGTCGCGCGCGTGTAGCGCAGGTCAACGGTATTCAGCCGGCTGTGACCCTTCAGTGCGTCGACACCGACGTTGCTGACTTTGGTGCCGTACAGATCCAGCTCTTCCAGATCCGCCATGCCGGCCAGGTGCTGAAGCCCCGCGTCGGTGACCTTCGTTCCCTGCAGGCTGAGTTTTCGGAGCTTCGTCATGTGCTGAAGACGAGCCAGACCGTCATCGCCGATCTTTGTGCCGCCAAGGTCAAGGTGTTCTACGTCATGCAGACCGCTCAGCGACGACAGCCCGTCGTCGCTGATCAGCGCATCGCGAAGCAGCAGGCGTCGAAGCCTGGTAAGTCCCTGCATCTGCTGCAGCCCTTCGTCGTCGACGGGGCAGTAGACCAGATCGAGCGATTCCAGATTCGTGAAGGGAGCGAGGTGATGGCCCCGCACGTCGGTGTTTTCCAGACTCAGCAGCCGCAGATTCGGACCCAGCGGAGCGATGGCTTCAAGTCCCTCGTCACCGAACTTGATGCCAACCAGATAGGTGTAACTGAACGTGAGTTCTTCCAGTGTCTGCAGTTGGGCGAGGTGTCCCAGATCCCTGCTGTAGTTAATGTCCGCGCCGGAACTGGGATTCCACATCGGGCCCGGCAGATTCACAGTCCGCAGACGCGGCAGACCTTCCAGCCACTTTAGATCGGGAGGCAGAATGTTGGCCCCGACCAGATCGACAAGTTCCAGCCGGAAATCGGCAGCGGGCAATGCATTGATTTCCTGAATGCGGTTCGGCTGCCCTTCCAGCCTCACGCTGCCGCCCATCAGAATCACCCATTCAGCAACCTGACGATCGCGGTCGTCGGCGTGCACGGGCGAACCGACGCCGAATGCAAGGATCACGCAGCAGAGGAATGCACGAATTGTCGGCTCTCGTTTCGTGGCAGTTGACAAGGCAGTTCTCCGGACAAAGCCTGGTTCCAAAATGTCGGTTTCAGACCCGAACATTCTAACAAAGGCTGTACCCGTGAGACTATTCCACGGCCGGGTTGCTCAGAGTCTGCACAAGCTTCCATTGCGGTGAGGCGAAGGCGGCGGCTCGTCGTGGATTTCCGAAGATGACCTGGAGAAATGGCCGCAGCGACTCTTCGTTGTTGCTCACCGGACGGGCGGCGCTGCATCCGGATCCACACGAAACTGATTCAGATCCCACACCAGCAGAGTCGAATCCGCCAGCGCCGTCACGAGCCGCTGACCGTCCGGCGAAAATGCGATCTTACGAACCAGTAGCGGAATTTCCGGCAGGTGATACAGCAGGTCGCCCGTCGCTGCGTCGAAGATGTGAACTTCAAAACCTGTCGCATCATCGCCCCGCCTGTATCCACTGACGGCCACCATTCTGTCATCGCCGGAAAATTTGAGGTCGCGCACGGATAGGGGAACCAGCTGCCGCTCCCAGATGGGTTCGTCCGATGCCGGTGCCAGCATCTTTAGAACGTCGTTATTCTCGCGAGGTGCCTGCCGATACAGGGAATCGTTGAACAGAACCTGCCGTGGTTCTTCAGGCAGTGCCGCGACAGCAGCGATCCGTTGAGCGTTCTGATTCACCGCAGCCGTAGCGAGGTTTGGCACGGCGATGCGCTTGAGTTCAGCACCCGTGGAAACGGAAAACAGGCAAAGTCCGTCATGCAGTCCAAGGACGAAGTACCGGCCATCGCGCGAAAACTGTCCGCCTTTGAGGTGCATTCTACTCATCATCATCGCCATCATACCGCCCGCACCGTTATTCGCCGGAGGAACTCCTTCCGGTTTCAGCGTGTGTTCATGTACGGCTCGGCCGTCGCGCACGTCCGAGACCCGCAGGAACATGTCGTCGCCCCATGTCAGCAGTTGGCTGCCATCAGGTGTGAACATCGCCGCTCTGTTGCCGCCGTACCTGGTGTGGCCAGGCAGTGACACGAGTTGTTGTCCCGTTTCGGCGTTCCACAGCCTGATTGTGTCATCTGTACTGTTCGAGCAGATCAGGCGACCGTCAGTCGATGCGGCGATTGCCCGCACGCTGTCATTATGACGCAGCATCGTTCTGACCTGTCCGGAGCGGGCATGCCAGATTCGCACGATCCCATCGCCATCCGCCGTCAGAATCTCTGTCCCGTCAGGGGAAAACTGCACGTCATGAGTCCATCCGGAACTCTCCGTGTCGCTGTTGATCCGCCGACTTGTTTCCAGATCAAAGACCGTGAAGATCGCTCCATAGTCGCCGACCACAAGCCATCGGCTGTCCGGACTGATATCCACGAACTGCAACTTCATTCGGGCGCAATCCAGTGTTTGAATCCGCTTACCCGATTGAACGTCCCACAATGTGACGGCCTGACTACCGAAGGAAAAAGTCGCGATCGATCGCCCGTCCGGGGCAAACTTGAGATTGGCAGCGTGGAGTAACTCTGATCCGGCCTCACTGAGTGTCCGTTCGACGGTACGAGTCTTCAGGTTCCAGATCTGTGTCGGCGTTTCCCGTTCGCCCGTTGTGGCAAACAGGTCACTCGTCGGAGAAAACTGCAGAAACTCGATACGTTCCTCGGAAGGCAGTACCGTTGGCACCTGTTGTGTCTGCCAGTCCCACAGGTGAACCGTCCTGTTCTGAGCCACCCAGCCGACCGTGCGACCGTCTGCTGAGACGCCAACGGAAGATGTCTCGTTGTGGCCCTCTTCGTGTACCAGAACTTCGCTCCCCGAGTCCACGTCCCAGATGCGTAGTGTTCCGGTGGAAGTGGCTGTGATGAGGTTTCGATCGTCCGGCATCCAGACAATTTCCGTCGGCGCGCCGAAAGTTTCCTTCCAGCGGAACGAAGACTTCAGTCCTCCTTCGACGCCGAACACATTGACGACGTTCACTCGAGTCGCAGTGTCAAAGTCTTCTTCAACGCTGTGTGCTGCAATCTGTGTCCTGCTGGGCGACAACCGGAAGAAGGCAATTTCCTGGTCGCCGAACTCCGGTTCTTGTGTTGCTTCGCCGGTACTGACATCCCAGTACAGCAAATGCCCTGGCCTGGAGTGTCCGATGACCGTCTTGTTGTCAGCAAGAAACAGCCGGCCAACGTCTCTCGAAATTGTATCTGCGTTGTGTCGGAAGAGATCCGAACCAAGTTGCAGAATTGCGCCCCGCGGCAGGGATGACGGTCCACTGAAGGCTGGTTCAGGTTGGTCGATCGTTGCCTGGTCCGTCGACTTGCGTTCCTGACCCTGTCCCGTCTGAACCGACAGCGAGGCGCTGAAGCCTGGCAGCAGGATCACCGCGGCGGCAGTCAGTACCAGGAGTGATCGCCACGATAACGCCGCCGAGCGGCGGGTATTTCCATCCACGATGTGCTGCATTCGAGACACCAGCGAATACAGATGTCCGGCGCCCGAAAGGAGCGGCTGCCGGTACGTTTTATCTGACAGGTGACCCACCATTCGGAACAGCAGCCCGGAATACTCCCGCACCGTTGTCACGCCGCGCTGCAGGATGACGTCGTCGCAGCACTGTTCGCGAATTCGCCGCGACACGACATGCAGCGCCCACGCCAGCGGATGAAACCACCACACGCACAGGACGCCTGCCTGAAACAGATTGACCCACGGATCGAACCGTCGGTGATGGGCCAGTTCGTGGGCAAACAGCGCGCGAAGTTCACCGGCCGGGAGTTCATTGAGCAACTGTCGCGGAATCAGAACCATCGGTCGCAGCAATCCCGCCGCCAGCGGCGATGCGACGTCCGCCGACACACGCAGCGCAATGTCGCGCCGAATGCCAAGTTCCCGCCGAACAGCTACGAACAGTCGGAACGCCTCTCCGGTTTCAACCGGAGCCGCCTCGGCGATCCTGTGTCTCAGCGAGAACGCAACCCGCACGATCAGCGACAGCAGAATAAATGATCCCGTCGCGTGCAGCAGCAGCCAGGTCACCGGCGACGGCGCGGTTGCGGCGTCCTGCAAACCTGCGCGATCGGTCGCGTACATTGCGCGCAAGTCAGGCGCTGCGACGTCCCGCCCCTCGAAGTATGCAAGTCGTGTCGATGCCGCGGGTGAATTCTGATCGGACTGACGAAACGGATCCGGCGGTTCTGCCGCGCTGAAACCGATCGCCTGCGAATTGCCCGACGCGTCGTGCAGAGCCGCCACTGCTGCGGGGCCGGTCGCCGCATCCTGTGGCGCCGATGCGTCGGCGGACATCAGTCCAAACATTCCGGCTGTTACCGGCCAAACGGTCGGCAGCAGAAACTTCACGAACGCCAGCGTCACAAGCGCTGCCTGCAATACAGCCGACATGTGGCGTCGCCCTGCGGTCACGACCAGCAGCACTATTGCAGCAACGACGGCTGACTGCAGAGCGGCGGTCGTCACCCAGTTCCACCAGTGCGGACTGAATCGATCGGCCATTTCGATGAATGTCGCCATTTGCGTGACTCCCGATGGATGTGAGATATTGTCTGAAACCGCTGGCGACCGCGACCCGTGGCAGTCGACGAGCCGCTACTCACCCTTTGCATCATGTTGTTCCAGCAGGCGGCGCATTTCGGCCAGTTCTTCCGCCGATGGCGGGCGAACATCCAGCAGAGATGCCAGCATGGCGACTCCGCTGCCGCCAAACACACGATCCGCCATCCGTGCGACCAACTGCTGCAGCGACGATTCGGCCGGCCGAGCTGCCTGATAAAGAAATGACTTGCCCTGACCGGATCTGGCCCGTTTCACAAGCTTCTTTTCCTGAAGCCGCTTCAGCAGCGTGACCACAGAACCGTGAGCCATCGGGCGGCGCGGCTCCAGACGTTTGCGGATTTCCGCGGCCGTCAGCGGGCCTTCGCGGCACAGGCAGGCCAGGACGTCCGTTTCAGCATCCGGCAGCCGAGCGTCGCGCGATGCGTTTGACTTCTGTTTCTTCATCCGTCTTCTCTCCAGCCAGCTTCCTGTAGACGTCTGTCTATTTGTATTAGAGACACTTGTCTATTTGTCGTCAAGCGTCCGGTTCAGAAATTCAGCAGCGACTGTTTCCGTCCGACGGGATGGGAGTTCCGGCGGACGGTATCGCGAATGGCGGCCGGCGTGCGTCATTCCCGCGCAGGCGGGAACCCGGTGAGTGCCGCAATCGGCCTCTGGTCGCGCCGTGAGGGGCGTTCCGTCGTACGGTCGCGCGGCGCGTGGCGGTTAGTCTTCGACTTCCATTGCGTGCAGCGACTGGAACGCCTCGTCGAAGGACGTGGTGTCGGTTTCGATGCGGCCGTCGCGCAACACGAGGATGCGTTTGGCGTGCCGGGCGACTCCCATGTCGTGAGTCACCACGATCACCGTGATGCCGTTGTCTTCGTTCAGACGCTTGAACATCTCGATGACTTCGCGGCTGGTTTTGGAATCCAGGTTACCGGTCGGTTCGTCACCCATCAGGATGGTCGGCGACGTGACAAGTGCGCGAGCCACGGCGACTCGCTGCTGCTGGCCTCCGGAAAGCTGAGCCGGGTGGTGACCAGTGCGATCGCCCAGACCGACCTGTTCCAGGACTTCGCGAGCCCGCTTGCGGCGTGCGCGGGCGGACATCTTTCGTCCGTACATCAGCGGCAGTTCGACGTTTTCC